>JAZQVL010000001.1:0-1955 GCA_045631805.1 Bacteroidales bacterium
GTCGCATATTTCAGGACTAGAATCTGTGGAACCGTCATTTACTAATATTATTTCAAAATCTTGTAAACTTTGGTTAAGTATACTGTCAACGCAACGGTGAAGATACTTTTCAACGTTGTAGACAGGTATTATGACGCTTATTTTTGGCATTTTTTTTAAGTTTATTTTTTTTGCTTTCAGTTTTTTTAGGTCAACAGACAACGGTCAACAGTCAACAGACTTTGGGTATGCTTGCTGATGGCTGATAGCTGACTTTCAGTTTTCAATTGTTTCCCAATGTCCGCTTTTTTTGTTGCCGACATATTTTATTATTTGTTTGTTATTTAGATCTTGCAGTTCTCGCTTGATAGTTGCAAGTGATACACCTAATTTTTGACTTAATGATAGTCTTGTGATTCGTGGATTAACTTTCATTAAATCAATTATTGTTTGTTGTCTTTTATTTATATATTTATTAGTATCATTTATGGGCTCATTTATGGGCTCATTGGTATCATTTATAGGTCTTTTGAACGTTACTGTAACGAATCCTCCATTGACTGACCATTCTGGTTCCTGTAAATTACATTCTTTGCATTTCTCAATTATACGTCCCACTCCAGAACCCCAGTTTTCAAGGAAAGTTGTTTTAAATAATACTTCTGCAATTATAGGGTTGTAAGGATAAGAAATGTGTGGTTTGCGAATGCTTTCAACTGTAAGTTGTTGTGGAAGTATTCCAGGATTTTCAATCTCAACTCTATCGTCGTAAATTGATATGCCTATTGTAAGATTATATTTTTCATATTGCCTATGACATATCGCATTTATCAATGCTTCTCGGAGTGCTTCTGCAGGTATTTCCAACTGTTCTTTTCTTTCAAAACCTACTATTTTACCATTCTGAGAAAGATGTTTGAAAAAGAATGACATACCAGCGTCTAATAAGTCAAAGATATTTCCTTCAGCTCTTATGTTATCAATAAACTCATTTTTGTTATTGCCGACAAATCTAGCTAACCGAAGTTTGAATTGAGGATAAGCATGAATGTCTGTAGTAAACAAAACAGCAGCAGCATTGTTAGGGACGCCATCTGTTAATAAATGTAATTTGTTGAGTATCGTTTCTGTTGATTCTGTGAGAGTTGATTCCAACATTCTTCCTCTTTCAATACCTAATCTTATTGCACCACGGAGTCTGTTTTCGTTTAAATCTGAAATATTTATGCCTTCAGCTTTCTGACGTTCCCATGCATAAAGATGAGGTTTTGCAGCTTTTAGTCTGTCTTCAAACATATTACGAGGCATTAGTTTTGTTGTGCTTTCAACTCTATAATAAGGACGTCCATTGTAAGTGTATGGTTGATGACCCCAAATGAAAGGTTCAAAGTTTAAAACAATAATTTTATTTTTAGGGTTATCTGGAACATCAATATATTCAACGCAAATATCTAAAGATGGTTCAAAAGCTGATATGGCATTTGCTATTTCACGTTGGGTATTGTCGCTTACTTCTTGACCTACTATTTTTAATGATGTTGGAGTAATTCCGAAAATAAGAGTACCGCCGTCAGTATTCAAGAATGCGCATGCGGAATGCATTGCGTCTTTCAATTCTCCAGTACTTTTCTTCAGTTCTAAAGTACGGGACTCATTGTTTGAGATTAAAGATTTTAATTTTTCGATTGTCATAATTTTTGCTTTCAGTTTTTTTAGGTCAACAGACAACAGACAACGGACAACAGACTTTGGGTATGCTTTGTTTGGTCAACAGACAACAGTCAACAGACAACAGACTTTGAGTATGCTTGCTGATGGCTGACTGCTGATAGCTGACAGCTACTTATACATTTCATCATAATACTTCTGATAGTCGCCGCTTGTGACGTTATCCATCCAGTCTTGGTTGTCTAAGTACCAGCGCACTGTCTTCTCAATGCCTTCTTCAAACTGAAGCGATGGCTCCCAACCGAGTT
>JAZQVL010000002.1:0-23351 GCA_045631805.1 Bacteroidales bacterium
ATACCATACTTTGTATGGATGTAATTGATGGAATAACCATTTTCTAACATACTCATATATTTGAGTAATGCTTCATAATCATGTTTTTTGCGCATAAAAAACCCCAAAGTTTTTTGTCCAAACTTTGGGGTTCACTTCAAATGACCGCTTTTTTTTTGGAACTAAGAAACTGAGGAATTAAGGAGCTAAGGTTTCCCCTCAGTTCCTCAATTCCTCAATTCCTCAAGTCCCTCTTACTTCTTCATCATCTCAAAGCCTTTTCCATAAACACCCATAACGGTATTGACAGAGACAAATGCCGCTGGGTCCATTTGCTTCACTATTCTGATAACTCGTTGTGATTCTGTCTTACGAACAACAACCATCACGATTTCTGATTCTTTCTTAGAATACCATCCAGTTCCTTTTATCATCGTCACACCACGATGGACCTCCTCTCCCACTCTGTCGGCAATCTCATGAGGCTTAGACGAGAAGATAAACATCTGCACCGACTGCTTGCTGCCGTTCATAGTTATGTCTATTGTGTAGCTTGTAACCATAAGACCAACATAGCTATAAATCAAAAGTTCCAAATCTTTAAAAACAAAATATGAACATCCAATAACAGCTACATTAATAAATAATGAAAGACGACCTATCGTCACGTTGCGATATTTGTTAATCATCACGGCAATGACGTCGGTGCCTCCGGTGCTGCTGCCCTCAAGGAAAATGATGCCACAAGCAACTCCGTTCAAAGCTGCACCTAAGACAGACGCAAGAAATTTGTCGGCAATCAATGGTGTATCGCCAAAATATTCTTGTCCTAAATAGAACATGACAGAGGTCATGACAACAGAATAAATAGTGCTTAACGCAAATCTTCTTCCTAATGATTTGAAAGAGATTATAATAAGAATCGCGTTTAGCACGAAAATCATAACACCGGCAGGAATGCCTGTCAACCAATAAATTATAGTCGAGAGACCGCTCACGCCGCCGCCCAACATCTGATTAGGAATAAGAAAACCGCACCAGCCTAAAGCCGATATGGCAACTGCCACTGTAATAATAATGTGACTCTTTAATTCTTGCCAAATAGAAATATTATTTTTCATAGTTATATATAATTTTTTTACAATGCAAAATTATAAAAATGATAACATTTATTTTGTTTTATGACAAAGAAAATTTTCAGGGGACTTCTATAAATTGCTTTGCCAATGATTTATGAATTTTTCTTTGAGAATATTTTTGTTTTTTCGAGCTGATTTTTTATCTAAAAAAAGATCTTTTTTTATTTTTTGTGATATTTTCAATTAAAAACAGGAATCATTTTAAAGTAAAAACAGGTACTTCGGGACGAAATTTCATACTATTTTATCAAAAAACATTTTATAAATATATGATTGTCAAGATATAAAAATATTTTTTAAAAAAAGTTTAAAAAGCGCTTGCGCAGAATAAGATTTTATGTATCTTTGCACCATCAAACAATGCGGAAATAGCTCAGTTGGTAGAGCACGACCTTGCCAAGGTCGGGGTCGCGAGTTCGAGTCTCGTTTTCCGCTCAAATCCCGACACAAATCGGGGTTTTTTGTAAAGGATAGAATAAGTGCCTGAGTGGCGGAATAGGTAGACGCGCCGGACTTAAAATCCTGTGCCCATTTCGGGCGTGCCGGTTCGATTCCGGCCTCAGGTACAAAAACTAACTTTACGACAACATAAAGCAAGAATGCGGAAATAGCTCAGTTGGTAGAGCACGACCTTGCCAAGGTCGGGGTCGCGAGTTCGAGTCTCGTTTTCCGCTCCAAGTCCCGATGAAAATCGGGATTTTTTGTTTATAGGCGACTCCCAAATCGCTCGAAAATAAGCTCCACGGATCGCACGTATCTACACGGATTGAAGTAATGAAGTGATGGAGTGACTCAGCTCATCAGTTCCTCAGTTCCTCAGCTCCTCAAGTCCTCAGTTCCTAAAAAAAAATCTCTCTTCCATCGTTTTTCATATAAGAAAATATATTACCTTTGTAAACTTAAACTACACTGTAACTACCTTAACGACAAACCTCTCTAACAAATACTTATCTATTTGAATATCAAACTATTGTGTATTGAAATATTTTTATTTTGAAAAATAAATAGTAATAATTAAATAAACAAACATGAGAAAAAAATTTACTTTTTTAAGTTTATTCATGCTGCTCCTTTTTGGAAGAGCCATGGCACAATCCGTCGAACTTACCTTTAATGAAGGACTAAACACTTCTTACAAACTGAAATTTACAGTTATAGAAGAAACAAACGAGTGTTCTGTAAAGGTCTCCAGACCTGCAACACAACTGACTCCTTTGGAAATTCCTACCAAGGTGACCATCAATAGCAGCGATTATTATGTTACTGAAATCGACTCAATAGCTTTCAGAAACAACTCAAAATTCTCAAGCGTGACTCTCCCCGACAGCTTGAAAATAATCAGAGGCAAAGCTTTCTACAACTGTACCGGATTGACTGGCGACCTCATTATTCCTGATAATGTAACTTATATCGGAGAATCCGCATTCTACGGTTGCTACAACATGAAAGGCACTCTTAAATTATCTGAAGATCTCGTTACAATTGGCCAATACGCTTTCTCAAGAAGTTCAAGCAACAATACTAACATGGGATTCTCCGGCAGCCTCGTAATCCCTAACAAAGTTAAAACAATTGGCCATTATGCTTTCAACTACTGTACTAACCTTAAAGGCTCTTTGGACCTTCCTGAAAGCCTCACTTCTATTGGTGATCGCGCCTTTTATTATTGCTCAGGCTTTACAGGCGACCTCATCATACCTAAAAATGTAAAAACTATAGGCAGTTATGCTTTCTACTATTGTACCGGCTTTAACGGCGAACTCGTATTACCTAACGGATTAACCTCCATAGGCAGTTGTGCTTTTACTACTGACGCCAGTTATACCAGCATGAATTTCACCGGTAGCCTTGTAATTCCTAACAGCGTAACTTCCATAGGCAGTTATGCTTTCTATAATGCTGGCTTTGACGGCGATTTGATTTTATCAGAAAACCTTACAAGTATCAGCAATTACACATTCTTTCAATGTAGATTCAAAGGCAATCTTAGAATTCCTAACAGCGTAACTACTATAGGCAGCTATGCTTTCTACAACTGCAGCTACTTCGACGGTGACTTGTCACTTCCTGCTTCTTTGCAAACAATAAACTCAAGCGCATTTTACGGCTGTTCTAATTTCAATATCATGTATTGTTACGCAGCAACTCCACCAACAGCCTCAAGCAGCGCCTTTACCGGTCATAGCATCTCCATTCTCTATGTGCCAGAAGAATCTTATGATACTTATTGGGAAACATCACCATGGGCTGACGAGTTCTTTATCATGGGATTATTTAAAATAGAAGACTATGAGGTGGAAGTGAAAGACGATAACAACAACGTGCTTTATTCTCTTATCTACAATACAACCGACGATTATTCTGGCGTAAGCGTAAGAATAGGACAAAAACCAACAGCAGAAGTAGAGCTTGTAATTCCAGAGACTTTATGGTATGTTGAAGAAAACTTCACATATAATGTAACTACAATACCAGCAGAAGCTTTCAAAGACTGTTCTTACTTCACTGGCGTTGAAATACCTAAATATGTTAATAACATTGGCGAACACGCTTTTGCAGGATGTAGCAATATTAGCATTATAAAATCATTAAACCCTATACCACCATCAGCAGCCGACAACAGCTTTAGAAACGCTACAGCAAGAGTAGCCGCCAGCAGCTTTGACGGCATTCCAACAACAGCAAAATTGTTCGTGCTTCCTAATTACATGGACTATTACGACATTGAACCATGGTACAGATTTGAAATAAAACCTTTGCTCATCGATTATGAAGAATTCTATTATGAGGGTAACTCATATTATACATTGCTTTTCAATTTAAATGAAGACTACAACAGTTTAAGTGTTAAAATAGGACGTATCTCAGGAAGCCCTAAAACATTAAGCATACCAAATTCGGTTTATGATTTTGATGTTACTAACATTGAAGACAAAGCCTTTTATTATGAAGGAGGCGGTTATTGGAATGACGAAGGAAATTATGTATATACATGGAGTTTCGAAAACTTAACACTACCTAATAATTTAACTCATATTGGCGACTCTGCTTTCTATAACTGTTATAAATTCAATAGCAATCTCAATATCCCTAACAGCGTAACTTATATTGGTAATTATGCTTTCCGTGAATGTTATAATTTTACAGGCCTCTCTTTTGAAGAAAACTCTAACTTGGAAACTATTGGTAATTATGCTTTCTATAATTGCTATGGCTTCAATGGTAATCTTAGCATCCCTAACAGCGTAACTTCTATTGGTAATAATGCTTTCTATAATTGCTATGGCTTCACCGGTAATCTCAATATCCCTAACAGCGTAACTTCTATCGGCAATTATGCTTTCTATTATTGTAGAAACTTTACAGGCCTCTCTTTTGAAGAAAATTCTAATTTACTGACTATAGGCGATTACGCTTTTGCAAGCAATAATTCTTCTTATCCTATGGGCTTCACCGGTAATCTCAATATCCCTAATAGCGTAACTTATATTGGAGAAGGAGCTTTCTACTATTGCAATGGCTTCACCGGTAATCTCAATATCCCTAACAGCGTAACTTCTATCGGTAATTCTGCTTTCTTTTATTGTAATAAATTTACAGGCCTTACTTTTGAAGAAAACTCTAAATTAGAAACTATTGGTAATTCTGCTTTCTATGAATGCAATAAATTTACTGGTGAACTAATTATCCCTAACAGCGTAACTTCTATCGGCAATTCTGCTTTCTATTATTGTAGAAACTTTACTGGCCTCTCTTTTGATGAAAATTCTAATTTACTGACTATCGGTAATTCTGCTTTCTATTATTGCTATGGCTTCACCGGTAATCTCAATATTCCTAACAGCGTAACTTCTATCGGCAATTATGCTTTCTATAATTGCAATAAATTTACTGGTGAACTAATTATCCCTAACAGCGTAACTTCTATTGGCAGTAGTGCTTTCAGCTCGAATAATTTTAGCAGAGTCATTTGTTACTCAACAAGTCCGGCATCATTTACAGGAGACGAAAGCATTTTCACTTCGTCAACAATATATGTACCAGCCGTTTCAGTAGAAGCATACAAAGCTGCATGGAAAAAAGATGCAAGCAGATTTGACGCAAACGGTCTTCCTACATTCTTGGGCGGCGATATAGACGATGCCAACAACTGGTACGTCTTGGAAGATGGCAGCCAAATCAACAGATTGCCTAATGCAAACGAAGAAATAGCTATCAACGCTGCATTAAATATCAACAATGGTGAAATGCTTAATGTCAAGTCATTAGGATATTGCGAAAATGGAGACCTTACATTAAAAGAAGGCGGTCAGCTCAAATGTAACAAACATTATTCAGATATCAAGGTTGAAAAGAGCATAGGAAAATACGAAAGCTTAGAAAACACATCATGGTCAACAATAAGCTCACCACTCGCTTCTGCTGTAAACCCATCTGAAATAACAAACCTCACATCTGGCAGTTACGACTTGTATCGCTATGACGAACCTTCAGCAGTATGGCAAAACTACAAGAACACAGGCAACGATTTCACAAGCTTTGAAGCAGGCCGTGGTTACTTATATGCAAATTCAGACAACACTACATTAATCTTCGAAGGAAAATCTGAAGGCGCATCATCTGTTTCATACGAACTTACAAAAGATTCTGAAACAAAGCCAGGATTCCATCTCATAGGTAATCCTTACACTCACAACATCACTATGGATAATATTACATCATTTGACGGAGAAACTCCTTTATATAAACATCTGACAATTGAATTAAGAGACAGTGCTAATGATGGCTGGGATGGTGACATAGCAGCATTGCAAATCATCAGCAAAAATGATGAAAGTATAATCCAATCATACACATTAACAGAAGGCAATTATGCAAAATACGAATTAGAAATCTCATACAAACCTATCATAATAAAATGGAAAAGAGGTAACAATGACAATGAAGATTCATTCGTAATTAAAAATGAATTAGGCGAAACAATTTTAAGCTATTCTACTAATATGCTTGGTTCTATTGCTAATGGTACTGTATTGTATGAATCAACTTCAACTACAAACAGCATCTTAGCAGAAGGTTATTATTCATTAAGCAACGAAGGCGCTTGGGGCGTTAAATTTGCTGAAAATACAGAAATCAAGCCATGCCAAGGTGTTTTAGTCAAAACTACAGAAGCTAGTCATTTAAGCATCAACAGCGAGGCTCCTCAGACAAGAAGCGCAAAGAGAAACGTAAGCAACTACTTGGCTGTTACTGTATCAAACAGCAAGTATGAAGACAAGGCTTATATCTCATTCAACGAAGGTGTAGGCTTAGACAAGATGGCTCACGAAAACGAAAACATCCCAATGGTCTATATCCCAGGCAATGACACAGATTGGGCTATAGCTATCAAAGACAAAAACTTCAAGGAAATGCCTCTCAACTTTGAAGCTGGCAGCATGGGAGAATACACAATCAGCATTACACAAAAAGAATGCGGTTTCAACAAATTGTATCTCCACGACAAGGTTACAGGACAGACTATCAACATCTTGGAAAACGACTACACATTCTTCGCTACAGCGTCAGAAAATCCAGATCGTTTCGTTATCAAGACTGTCAACGATGAAGTGTTAGAAAACTTCACATACATCAACAATAACAACTTAATCATCGGCAACATCAAGGGTAACGCCAATATCGAAATCTTCGACGTATTAGGTCGCAAGGTTTTAGGAAACAACTGCAGCGATGATGAGTACCAAGTCGCAACAGACAGATTCACGGCTGGTGTCTATATCATCAGAAAAACTGACGACAACGGCATCAAGACTCAAAAAGTTGTAATTGACTGATGACATCAACAAAAAACTCCGATTAAATTTAATCGGAGTTTTTTTTATTTTCATTTTAAAAGTTTCTTTATCTCATTCAATTTCATCAGAGCCTCAACGGGAGTGAGAATATCGATATTAGTATTTAAAATATCTTCTTTGATTTGAAGCAAGAGAGGGTCGTCGAGTTGGATAAAACTAAGCTGCATATCGTTGCACGCTTTTGTCTCTTTGACGGCATTATTCAAATTTTCATGCGAATGCGATTTTTCCAACATCGAAAGCAAGGCATCAGCTCTGTCGATGACTTTACGCGGCATACCTGCCATCGCAGCCACATGGATACCGAAGCTATGAGCACTGCCGCCTTTCTTCAGTTTTCTCAAGAATATGACTTTATCGTTCATTTCCTTCACGCTCACATGATAGTTTTTTATTCTCTTGAAGGAGTTCTCCATTTCTATGAGTTCATGATAATGCGTAGCGAACAAAACCTTAGCCCTACATTGAGGATGTTCGTGAAGATATTCCGTTATCGCCCAAGCGATACTTATTCCGTCGTAGGTGCTCGTTCCTCTTCCTATTTCATCGAGGAGCACGAGGCTGCGGTTAGAGATATTATTCAAGATGCTTGCTGTCTCGTTCATCTCCACCATGAAAGTAGATTCGCCGGAAGAGATATTGTCGCTCGCTCCTACTCTGGTGAAAATCTTATCCACGAGACCGATGCGAGCCGACTCGGCAGGCACGAAACAACCTATCTGTGCGAGAAGAACAATCAAGGCTGTCTGTCGTAACAAGGCCGACTTACCCGACATATTAGGTCCGGTAATGATTATGATTTGCTGTTTTTCTCTGTCTAAATAAACGTCGTTAGAAATATATTGTTCGCCTACGGGCATCATCTGTTCAATGACAGGGTGGCGACCTTCTTTAATATCGATGACGTAAGAATCGTCTATTTCAGGTTTGACGTAATTATTTTTCAATGCGATGGCAGCGAAGCTGAGCAGACAATCTATCTTAGCCACGAGAGAAGCGTCGAGCTGAATAGGAGCGACGAACTCGCCGCAAGCGTTTATCAATTCAAAATAAATGCGTTCTTCAATAGCCTGAATTTTCTCGTCGGCGCCGAGGATTTTCTGTTCATATTCTTTAAGTTCCTCTGTGATATAACGTTCGGCGTTTGCCAAAGTCTGCTTGCGAATCCATTCTGAAGGCACCTTATCTTTATGCAGATTAGTCACTTCGAGATAATAGCCGAACACATTGTTATAACCAATCTTCAAAGACGATATTCCCGTCGCTGCCGACTCACGTTTTTGAATATCCATGAGATAATCTTTGCCAGAACGCGACAACTTACGAAGCGAATCGAGTTCTTCATCGACGCCATCATTAATAATGTGTCCTTTAGAAATGAGCGATGGGGCATCAACATTTATCACATTCTTGATTCTTTGTCGTATCGTATCGCATACATTAAATTGTTCGGCATATAATTTCAAAGCCTGACTGTCGCTTTCGGCGCATAGATTTTTTATGAGCTCTATATTGTCGAGAGCTCTTGCCACCTGGAGCAACTCCCTCGGATTGACGCGGAGCAGCGACACCTTGGAAATGAGACGCTCCAAATCGCCAATCTGACGTATTGAATCCTGGAAGGTGCTTATCACCTCATTATTTTCCGTAAAATAATCCACCACTTCATAACGCGCCGTTATCTGTTCCTTATTTTTCAGAGGAAGAGAAAGCCAACGACGCAAAAGGCGGCTGCCCATAGGAGAAGAAGTCCTGTCTATCACGTCAATCAATGTCTTGGCATTGGCGTTGGCGGAATGAAGAAGTTCGAGATTCCTGATTGTGAATTTGTCGAGCCACACAAACTGCCCTTGGTCGATGCGCGACAAAGAACTTATATACGATATTTTATCGTGTTGCGTTTCGTGAAGATAGTGAATCGAAGCGCCGGCTGCTATTATTCCTTTAGGGAAATCGCTGACGCCGAAGCCTTTAAGAGAATTTGTATTGAAATGACGAGTGAGTATGTCATTAGCATAATCATCGGTGAAGACCCAGTCGTCGAACACCGTAATATAATATTTATCGCCGAAATTCTCTATGAACGACTTACGTTTGTTTCTCTGGCAGAGCACTTCAGAAGGATTGAAACTCTGGAGCAGTTTGTCGATATATTCGTTGTTACCTTGAGTAAGATAAAACTCTCCTGTCGAGACATCGAGGAAAGCGACGCCCGACTCTTTATCTTCAATATGAATTGATGCGAGGAAATTGTTTTCTTTCTGAACGAGAACGTTATCGTCGTAAGTCACGCCAGGAGTAACGAGTTCAGTTATGCCGCGTTTAACTATTTTCTTGGTAAGTTTAGGGTCTTCGAGTTGCTCACATACGGCCACTTTCTGACCGGCCTTGACGAGCTTAGGCAGATAAGTGTCGAGCGCATGATGAGGGAAACCAGCAAGCTCAGTGGCAGTAGCCGCCGACTTGCCTCTTTTTGTCAGAACGATACCAAGAATTTCGGAAGTCTTGATGGCATCTTCGCCGAAAGTTTCATAAAAGTCGCCCACTCTGAACAGCAGCAAAGCCTCTGGATATTTGGCTTTGAAAGAATAATATTGTTTCATCAAAGGGGTTTCAAGTTCTTGATTTTCTTTGTCTGTCTTCGCCATAAAGTCTTCCTTTATTTTTAATTTTCTTTAAATTACAAAGATAAATATTTTTATTGTCGTTTCGTTTTTGATAAAACATTATTTTTGCCATAAAATAAAATTACGATGCGAAAACTTACGACGCCCGAGTTGAACAGATTAAGTTTATCTGAATATCAACAAGTTGAAAAATTAGATGTTATTATTGTTTTAGACAATGTTCGTTCATTGAGCAATATCGGCTCTTTTTTCCGCACTGCCGACGCTTTCAGAATAGGAGAGATTTTTCTCTGCGGAATAACGGCATGTCCGCCGCATCGCGAGATACACAAGACAGCTCTCGGCGCAGAAGAAAGCGTGAAATGGCGCTATTTTGAAACCACAGAAGAGGCTTGTTTATATTTAAAAGAAAACAATTATACAATTAACGCCGTAGAGCAAATTGAAGGCAGCGTAATGCTAAACGATTTCATTCACAGCGAGAAAAGCGCATATATCTTCGGCAACGAAGTTGACGGCGTTGATGATGAAATATTACAATATTGCAATAATGCAATAGAAATACCACAAGAAGGAACAAAGCACTCGTTAAATGTTTCCATTAGCGGAGGCATTTTGATGTATGAGATTTTCAATTCCCTCTGGAAAAAACAATGAACTTTGGCTATTAGCTGTTGAACTTTAGACTTTCATCTTTGTTTTTTCACAAACTTAAAAACAACAAAAGATGAAAAAGTTCAATTCACTATTCAAGACTATCATGGTTGTCATCATGATTATGACACCTATGATTTTTCATGCTAAGAATCATGATGTTAAAAGCATGGCGAAGCACATCAACAAAGTTTACATAAACGCTTCGCCACAGATTTTGGAAAATAAAGGCAACATGGTCACCGTGACCGTAGAGACCGAATTTCCTCCAAAATATTTCAACAAAAGAACCGTCATGAACATCACTCCTATTTTAATTTATGAGAATGGCGAGACAGAATTGCCTTCCATGAATTTCATCGGAGAGAAAGTCGATGGTGAGGGAATTGTTGTCAGCAAGAAAAATGGCGGCGCTTTTTCTTACACTGTCACAATACCTTACATTGACGACATGTACAATTCCTTATTGATTGCTGAACCTATTATTTACAAATTCAAGGAAACTATTCATCATCACCAGAAATCAATTAAAGATCATGAAGATTTTGTTTTGTGCAATGCCGTTTTAATTGGAGAAGGTGTTATCAACAGTGCGCAAAACATTGACAAAAGCGCACTTAAAACAGCATACGCAACACCCGACATGAAACAAAACATCACCACCGACAACGGAGATATTTTCTTCATGGTAAATTCCGATGCCATCAATTGGGCTGTGCCTTTGAACAAAAACATGCAGAACAAAAACGCAATTCACGATTTGACGTCACACATAATGAAAGGCTGGGACATCGATAATATTGAAATTATAGGATGGGCTTCTCCAGAAGGACCTTTAAGCTATAACAAGAATTTGTCGAACAAGAGAGCTAAGATGACAGAAGAATTTTTGAAGAAAAGATTAGAGTCGTTGTCAGCTCAAAAAAACTCACATGTAAGTTATAAAAACGTCAGCGACATCGAATTCATGACACAAGGCAAAGGTGCAGACTGGGACGGTTTGATGAAAGCCATCGAAAATTCAAATATAAAAGATAAAGAAGTAATTATCAACACTTTGAAAAAGCAATCACCTGAAGAAAGAGTCGCTCAATTAAACAAATACATCAAACAATATCCAGAGTTTGAAAAGAATATCTTACCATCGTTGCGACGTACTATCGTAAAGGTGAACACCATCGAGCCAACAATGAGCGACGAAGCTATCACAAAAGCATGCACCAATAATCCTCAATCTTTAAGTTGCAACCAGATGATGTACGCTGCCACATTAGTCAAAGAATTAAAGAACAAAGAGATGATTTACATCACCGCTATAGAGACATATCCAAATAATGCCGAGCCATATTGCAATGCCGGTGCCATAGCCATTGAAAAAGGCAACACCAAACATGCTAAACATCTTTTAAACCAAGCTATTGAAATAGACGACTTGTTAGGAGAAGCATATAATAATTTAGGTGTGATCGCAATTTTCGAAAACGATTACGAAACAGCAGCTGCATTATTCAATCAAGCTAAAAAATTGGGAGTCAACACTAATTATAACGAAGGAGTTGTCAATATAAATAAAGGTAATTATGACAAAGCCATCAAGCTGATGACCAAAGACAATCCAAATTGCGATTACAATGTTGCATTGGCACAAACATTAGACAAGAAGTACATTATCGCAGAAGAAACTGTCAAATGTTTGGAAGAAAATGGCAAGACATTATATTTGCAAGCAATTATTGCCGCCAGAACTAAAGACATGGAAAAAAGTATAAAACATCTTGCTAAAGCTATTAAAAAAGACTCTAAAATCAAGAATATTGCAAAATATGACATGGAATTCGCATATCTGCAAGACGAACCTGAATTCATAGCATTAGTTGAGTAAGGATAAGTTCTTAATAATCAAGCCGCTGAATGCGGCTTTTTTTTACAAAAAAAATTACATAAAAACATCACGCATTATGATAAATTTATTATTTTTGCATGCTATATATTATTTTTTTGCATAAAACTTGTAAATAATAAATTAGGAAATATCATGGTGTTGAAATTTACAAAAAGAATTATCCTTACATTATTAATGTTATGTCCTTTAGCTTTTTATGGTCAGATAGAAGGCAGTTACTCATCGAGTAACAAAGGCTATAAACCTATCAATTACACTAAGGTAAAGAAAAGCAACAATAAATATACAAAAAACAGCCCAATCCAAAAACTCATCAAATACAACGAACAAAAAGATTTCTTTTATTTGACAGGAAACATAGGCGCATCAATCCTCAATGGCGACACACATCTCAGTGGATTAAGACCTGGCATTGAGGCTAATATCGGCGTTGGTTATCAAATTTCAGAATTCATAGGTATTGAAGCTAAATTAGGATATGCAACATTTGATGGCGAGTATGATATATTGGAAAATATAGAAGAAGCAAATGGCATAAAAGAGAATATTAGTCTGACATTGAACTTAACCAACTTATTGTTCGGTTACTCTCCAAGTAGAAGATTCCATATAGTTCCTCACGCTAGTGGAGGTTGGATTCAACACAGATGCCACGTCACATATACCGACTATTGGTTTAGTACTCATCCATATCTACAAGATAAAATAGGTTATGGTGAGAAAGGCAGAAAAAACGTATATATGATTGGTGGTGGTGTCAACTTCAACTACGCAATATCAAGTTACACTAAATTACATTTGGATATTGAAGCTTACTGGTATGACACCGAATGGTTAGATAACATAAAGGGAACAGGAAGTTCAGCGAACGACTACTCTGGCTCTGTCACTTTCGGAGTCTACTATATGTTAGGCAAGAAAACAGGAAATAGCAATAAGAAAATATATTCACCATGTGAATAAATGTTAAATAAAAAATTAAAAACAAAATAATATGCGTATGGTTACTTTTAAAAAATTAATGCTTACAGTTGCTTTAGCAATGAGTTCTATGTTTCTTGTAGCTCAAGAAAGCACTAATGAAGCACCAAGCCAAAAGAATAACTTCTACATCTCAGGCGACTTGGGATTAGGTATTTTAAACGGCGACTTCAGCAAAATGAAACCTGATATGAATGGACATTTAGGTGTTGGTTACAAATTTGACGAATACCTTGGCTTAAAAGCAAATGTCGGTTACGGTTCATTTAATGGCGGTTATGAAAATCATAACTTAGAACAATTAAACTACTTTGAAGCAAACCTCAATTTGACATTAGACTTAACTAACATTATCTTAGGCTACAACCCTGATAGAAAATTCAGCGCTATCCCTCACATCGGATTAGGTCAACTTCAATACAGAATTAACTTGACAAATGCTGACGGTAGCACATTCTTCAAAGCAGGTTATAGCAAAGATAGCAACGTTGATAAAGGCGGTATCAATGGTAGAAAAGTTGTAGCTACAGTTCCAATGGGTTTGGAACTCAACTATAAAATCAACCCTCAATGGAATGTTTACTTAGACTTCACAACAAACTACACAGACTCTGACTTAATTGACGGTTTAAAACCAGGTGACCACCATAGCGATTGGTTCTATTCAATTAACTTAGGTGCAAACTATGTATTGAATAACAAAATTCACAACTTCTTCAAATCAACAGAAGAATTTAACAACTACTGGTACTTGACATTCGATGGCGGCGCAACATTATTATTTGCAGACAACAACTTCTATTTAAGTACAATGCGTAGCAATTTCAGCATTGGCGCTGGTTACGACTTCCGTAATTATTACAGAATTTACGCTAAATTAGGTAAAGGTACATATAATGGCAATGGTAGAGTTCCTGAATTCTATTTCGAAATGGGAAATGCTAACTACTTAAACGCAACACTTAACCTCTCAGCTGACATCATCGGCTTAATCTTCGGCGAAAATGAAGACCGCAAAGTTACATTATATCCACACATCGGTATTGGACAAACACAATTCAGAGCAACTAACAACTTTATGACTGAAAATAATACTGAAGTTGTTCATGTAGGATACAACAACAACGATGCTAACAACAACAGAGGCGATGGTATCAATGGTAGAAAAACTGCTTTGACATTACCTGTAGGTCTTGAACTTGTTTATAACTATAACGAAACAACAGAATTCTATGCTGACGTTACAAACAACTACACAAACACAGATTTGATGGATTGTTTAACAGACGGTTACAGCTACGACGTATATTCAACAATTAACGTTGGTTTACGCTACAAATTCAACAGTATGTGCGGCTTAGATTCTAAGAAAGAAAACGTAACAGCTGAAGAAATCAAACAAGCTGTTAAAGATGCTGTAGCACAACAACAAGCAGAAGAAGTTGCTAACGAAGAAGCAAAATCATACATAACTCCAGAAGAACTTAAACAAGCTGTTAAAGATGCTATAGAAGAATACGAAGCATCAAGACCAAAACAAGAAAACGTTTTAAGTCCAGCAACAGTTATCAATAATAACTACAGCGACATCACATTCCCTAAGAATGGCGCACAAAAAGTTAAGACACAAACAAACATCGATGCTCTCAACAGAGCTTCTAACCAAGTAACAAACGGTTCAGCTGTAAACAGAATCATCGTTGAAGGTTATGCTTCACCAGAAGGCGACAACGCATACAACGAACGTCTTGCTCAACAACGCGCTGAAGAAGCTGTTGAATTAATCAAAAATGAGCTTGGCGAAATCGAAACAGAACGCATCGAAATCACTAACAAAGGCGCTGACTGGGAAGGTCTCATGAGTGCAATCGCAGCATCAGACATCGAAAACAGCGAAGAAATAATTGACGAAATCAAGAGCTCTTCAAACCGCGAAGAAACATTGAAAGGTTTGATGGAACAATATCCTCAAATCAGACAATTATTACCACAATTACGTCGTGCAAGCGTCGTAATCACAACAGTGAAATAATAAATAGAAACATAAAAAACAAAAGGTTGCTCAAATGGGCAACCTTTTTTATTTCATATAAGGTAATTTATAAACGTATAAATCATTCATTAAATAATAGAACCTCAGAATTATCTTCACACTTTTCAAGAAGACTTGAATTTGTTTCTTTTAAAATAGGATGAACATAATCTGGCGAGATTTCACACAAAGGCATAAGAACAAATCTTCGTAAATGTAACCTCGGATGTGGTAAAATCAAATCGTCATCTTCATTTATCAAATCATCGATATAAATAATATCCAAATCTATTGGACGAGATTCATATCCTTTATGATTCTCGTTTCTTGTTCTTCCCAACTCCGCCTCTATTGCCAACAATTCTTTCAACAAGTCGTGAGGCTCAAGATTTGACTCAATCGCTATAGCCTGATTCAAAAAATAAAGATCAGTATTAAATCCCCAAGGCTCCGACTCATATAAAGATGATTTTAAAACCACTTTGCCGCAACGTAAGCCTATCTGTTCTATCGCCTCGTTCAAAAGTTCTTCTCGATTACCCATATTAGAACCCAGAAGAATAAAAGAAAGTCCTTTCATAATAACATATTTATAATCGCAAAATTAAGAAATATTCCTATTATAATGATTGAAGATTGTTAAGAGGAGTTCTATAAATTCCCCGTTTAAATAATTTTGACAATATTAATTTCCAAAATATTGGGCTAAAAATCGCATAAAATGCATATTTTTTTCTTGACAAAGCTATTTAACAATCCTATCTTTGTATAAAAAATAAATAAGACTCTACTAATCAAAAAATCCGTATTATGAAAAAGTATATATTTACTATTGTTGCCTTCGTACTTGGCTATAACATCATACAGGCACAAGTTGAAGTTATCAATAATAAAGGCAACAGAAACCAAACTTACCCAATCGTTACAGAAAAGAATTCATCTATTGTAGAGATGCTCAATCAGGTTGATACCGTTAATTTATATAACACCATCGACTGGATGCAACAGTACATTCGTGATGCGGCAAGCCCGGAAGCTCTCACTACCCAAAACTATCTCATTGACAGATTTGAAGAGATTGGGTTAGACACTTACATACATAATCATACAGAAACTATTGGAGGAACGGACACTCTCGAAGCCGGCAATGTCATTGCCGTGCAGCTTGGCACAGAATTTCCTGATGAATATATAATAATTTCGTCACACTACGATCATCCTGACGGCCCTGGCGCCGACGACAATGCTTCTGGAACATCAGGTGTTTTGGAATGTGCTCGCATCCTAAGTCAATATTCTTTCAAACGCTCTATACTTTACATACCTTTTAACGGAGAGGAAAGATGGATGGCTGGCAGCTATCCTTTCGCGCAGAAATGCGCTCGCGAAGACATGAATATTATTGGAGTTTTCAATATGGATATGATAGGCTTTTGGCCTGGCCCTGAATATGGCGACATCACAATGTATTCAGGATATTCATATATATCAGAACATCTGTTCAATTATTATCAGCAAGTGGCTAATCTTTATATTCCTGAAATACCAACATATCGTTTCTCACACATGGATTCATACGGCGGCGATCACATGCCTTTTAATATTCATGAATACCCGGCATTATATATTGGTGATATTGAATATCAACAAGAGAACATACATTACCACACTCCATCAGATACCATAGGTGCTGGAGTAAACAGTTTCTCTTTGGCACAGGCTTTTGTGAAAGCTGTAATTGCCGCAACAGCAGAACTCGCCGACGGATGGCTGGCCCCTCAAGATTTCAGCGCTATCATAAAGGATGACAATGTATTTTTGAGTTGGGATGATGCTCCTGAGACTGAATTATATAGACTTTTTAAAGATGATGCTCTTTTGGTGGAAACAACAGAAAATTCATTCGTCGATGCAAACTTCGTTGATGGCGAGTGGCATAAATATTATGTTAAAGGCGTGAATGCCGATGGCAAAGAAAGTCCTGCCTCAAATCCAGATTCTATATTTTATAGGCGACCCTTGCAATTGCCTGTATATTATAATTTTAATGATAGTATAGCTGAAGGACTTATTTTGAATAATGACAATTGGGAATTTGCGAAATTCTTTACACAAAACGGATTGAAAGCCACTACTTACACTATTGATAACATTCTGCAAATTGTAGAATTTCAATGGTTTTCTATTCCTAAAGAGATTGACAGCATTGCTTTAGGATTGAAAATAGCAAAAAGAACATACGAGTTGTGGTATCCATATAATCTCAATATATTTGTTGAAGTTACTACCGACCGAAAGACATGGCACAAGTTGGCTGATGTGAATCCGTATGAAAATAATAAATGGAAAGAATTTGTTGTTTCCTTGAATGAATTTATTGGATGTGAATATGTTCAGCCGAGAATCAGATACGAGGCATCTGGTACAGGAAACACCAATTATGAACCATATATTGTACATATTGATGACTTATATATAAACTATGGCAATGTAGGTGTAACAGAACATCCTGTTCAAGAGAAATTCAGCCTGTCAGTCTCACCAAATCCTTCAGAAGGAATGCTTAGTGTAACAACTGGTTTGGAATGTCCGTATTGTGTTTCTATCTATAATATGGCGGGTATCAAGATGTTATCAAACGATTCTTTCTCTGACGGGACATTAGATTTGAGTTCTCTTCCTAAAGGAATATACTTCATCAGCATTAATGTTGGCGGCGATATAATATCTAAGAGAGTAGTGATAAAATAATTCAGGTTTTACACAGTTTGCCTCTGCCAATACAATGACGCTCGTTTGTGTGTTTTTTATTATTTTTTTTTAAAAGAATTTATAGAAATCACATTAAAAAAAATTGTATTTTTGAAGCAAATAATCTAATACAAAGTATAATTAATAATATAAAAAATGAAATCATTCTTTAAGACATTTTTCGCTTCATTCCTCGGCTCTGCTGTGTTATTAGTAACAGTTGTGATTATATTAATCTCCAGTCTCATAGCTTCAGTGGCGAAATCATCAGAAACAAATGTCACACTAAAACCAAAAACCATTCTATACATGGATTTGAACTATGACATCCCGGAAAGAACAAATAAGAACAGTTTAGAAATGTACTTCAATGTAGATAAAATCGATATGGCTGGCATGAACGACATCTTGAACAATATCGACGCCGCCGCAACCGATTCCAACATCGAAGGCATATTCTTAGATTTATCAATATTAGCCACTTCATCAGCCAATATCGAAGAGATAAGAAACCGTCTCATCAGTTTTAAAGAATCAGGAAAATTCATCATCAGTTATGCTGAAACTTATTCCCAATCAGCTTATTATCTTGCAAGCGTATCGGATAAGATTTATATGCTTCCTGACGGTGTCTTGGACATACACGGCATGGCATCTCAATCAATGTTCTACAAACATCTTCTTGAGAAATTAGATATAGAAATGCAAATCATCAGACCTGCCAACAATAAATTCAAGAGCGCTGTAGAGCCATATTTCCTCGATGAAATGAGCGAAGCCAACCGCGAACAGACAAGCAAATATTTAAATTCTATATGGAATAAAATATGCAGCGACATCAGTGCTTCAAGAAATATTGAGGTAGAAACCATCAATAAGTTAGCCGATGACTTAACGTTGATGTTCGACACTCAAGCTGCCGTTGAATATGGTTTCGTCGATGAGTTGATTTACAAAGATCAGCTTCTTGCAAAGCTTCATGAACTCACAAACACACCTAACAATAAGAAGTTAAATATCATCAAGAACACACAATATGCAAAGGTAAGACCAGAGCTTATGTCAGGTGAAGACAACATCGCCATCGTATATGCATCAGGACAAATTTTCGACGGAAAAGGCGATGAAAACAAAATAGGTTCCACTACCCTTTCAGCGGCATTACGTAAAGCAAGAAACGACAAAAAGGTCAAGGCCATAGTCATGAGAGTAAGCTCACCTGGCGGAAGTGCCGTAGCATCTGAAGTGATTCGTCGTGAAGTTGAATTAGCTGCAAAGGAAAAACCAGTCATCGTTTCAATGGGAACATACGCAGCATCAGGAGGCTACTGGATTTCTTCAACAGCAGACTATATCTTCGCCGACCCTAACACACTGACAGGCTCAATAGGCGTTTTCGGAACAGTACCTAATTTCGAAGGCTTCTTTAACGACAAATTAGGTCTCACTTTCGACGAAGTAAAGACAAACAAAAACGCCGACTTCGGCGCATTGGCAAAACCTTTATCTCCATATCAAATGACAATAATGCAAAAACACGTCACCGACACTTACGACGACTTCATCACATTAGTATCAGAAACCAGAGATTTACGCAAGACTTTCGTCGATAGCATTGCTCAAGGAAGAGTTTGGAGCGGAACCGACGCTTTGGAAATAGGTTTGGTTGATGAATTAGGCGGCATCGACAAAGCAATCGCCTACGCAGCAGAAAAAGCAGGACTGACTTCATATTCAATAAAAGAATATCCTAAACAAGTCGATGCATTTGAAAATCTTTTCAAGACTGAAACACAGGAATATTATACAAAAGCTATCATGAAGAAAAACTTAGGCAACTCATACAAATACCTTGAAGCCATTGAAACTTTAAATAATATTGAAGGTGTTCAAGCATTGATGCCACTTGTAATTTATAATTGATAGTCTGCAATGTTTAAATTCATCATCATAGGTATTCTTCAAAGCTTGTTTCTGACATTCGGTCAGGTTTTTCTTAAACATTCAATAAATAAAATAGGAAACATCGAATTATCTGTTTCCTTTTTAAGAAGTTTAATAAACATACCTTTAATCGCATCAGGAGCAAGTTTTATCGTTGCAGCCGGACTTTGGATTTATATGTTAAGATATTACAATTTCTCATTGGCTTATCCTATAACAAGTCTAAGTTACATTTTCGGCATGTTCGCCTCCGCATTAATATTACACGAAAGCATACCAATAGCACGCTGGATTGGAGTAATATTTATAATAATAGGTGTGTTCTTTATGTTAAAAAATTAGAATATCACCTTTCTAACTCCATCTGTTTCATTTCCCATTGTTCCATCAGCTCTTGAAGTTTCTCCTTCTTCTCGCCGTATGATGTGTACCAATTGTTATCAATATTGACATCTGGATAATCCGTTGGAGACGACATCACTGAGTCCATTTCAGATATTTCCATTTCTAAGGATTCTATCTGCTCTTCTATCTTCTTAATCTCACGTTCTATACGTTTTATCTCCCTGTCATTTTGTTTCTTAGTCTCATAATCGAGTTTGCTTTGAGAGATTTTATTCTCGACAGGCTGCGACTTCATCTTCTTGTTAAGTTCGTCGAGTTCCTTCATTTTCTTCTCTTCAAGAAAATCGTAGATGTCGCCAATATATTCTTTGATGTTAGGTTTTCTAAACTCATAGACCTTATTTGTCAGACCTTGGAGGAAGTCACGGTCGTGAGAAACTATTATCAAAGTACCGTCGAACTGTAGCAATGCCGACTTCAGAATATCTTTCGACAGCATATCTAGGTGGTTGGTAGGCTCGTCGAGAATGAGGAGATTCGTTGGGAAAAGCAGCATCTTAGCCAAAGAGAGACGCGCTTTCTCTCCGCCAGACAGCACCTTCACTTTTTTCTCTATAGCCTCACCGCTGAAGAGGAAAGCACCGAGCAGCGACTTCACCTTCACGCGCATGTCGCCTGTAGCAACGTCGTCGAGTGTCTCAAAGACAGTCTTCTCTGGGTCCAACATATCCTGCTGGTTCTGGGCGTAATAACCAATCTTAACCTCGTGACCGAGTTTCACCTCGCCCTCATAATCCAAGACGCCCGCGATGATTTTAGATAAAGTCGATTTACCTTCGCCGTTACGTCCTACAAAAGCTATCTTCTCCCCTCTTGGAATGAGAAGGTTTATGTTGTTAAGGATGTTTTTCTCGCCGTATGACTTCGACACGTTCTCGAGTTCGAGAGTCACCTTACCGGAATGCGGCGCTGGCGGGAACTTAAAATGCATGACAGACTTATCCTGGTCGTCGATTTGCACCACGTCCATCTTCTCGAGTTGTTTCACTCTGGACTGCACCTGTTTTGCCTTTGTAGCCTTATATCTGAAACGTTCTATGAAAGCCTCAATCTCTTTTATTTCCTTCTGCTGATTGTCGAAGGCAGCTTTTTGTATATCGATACGTTCTTCTCTTCTTTCAATAAATTCAGAATAAGAACATTTATAATCGTAAATCTTGCCGCATGAAATCTCTATCGTTCTTATGGTGATATGGTCGAGGAAAGCCCTATCGTGCGACACCATGAAGATAGCACCGTAATAATTTTTCAAGAAACCTTCTAACCATTGTATTGACTCGATATCGAGGTGGTTGGTAGGTTCGTCGAGAAGCAGCAATTTAGGTTTACGGAGGAGAATCTTAGCGAGTTCCACGCGCATCTGCCATCCGTTGCTGAACTCTCTCATCGGGCGTTGCATATCGTTATGTTCGAAGCCGAGACCTATGAGAATCTGCTCAGCCTCGCCCTCGATGGAGTGACCGCCCATAAGTGCGAGACGTTCGTTGAGATGACTCATCTTCTCACAGAGACGCTGATATGAAGCGCTTTCATAGTCCTCTCTGTTAGAAAGTTCGTCCTGTAATTTAGCGAGCTGACGTTCTATCTCGTAATATTCTTCAAAAGCCGTCATTGCCTCGTCGAGGACAGTACGGACGTGACTTGTCGCGTCCCTACCAAAATTCTTTTCCTGAGGAAGATAACCGACAGTGACGTCATCCGACATTATCACGTCGCCTTTATAAGGTTGTTCGAGTCCGCACAAAAGACGAATGAGTGTAGTCTTGCCTGCGCCGTTTTTACCGACGAGACCTATTCTGTCTTTCTCACGAATCATAAAATTGATGTCGGTGAAGAGGTCTTCACCTGTAAACTGCATGCTAAGATTTTGTACTGATATCATAGATGCAAAGATACAAAAAAAGTCAACAAGACTACATGACTACATGACTACATGTTTTTTTAATTAGGAGTTATTTTTGAACTTTGGCTATTGAACTTTTTTTTGTAATGGAGTAATTAAGTGATGGAGTAATGGAGTGATATTATTACCTCACCTCAATTCCTCAATTCCTGAAATCCAGAAATCCTAAACTCCTCATATCCTCCATTCTTGGCAACACCTTTAAAAATTATCTGTTTTTTATCACTTAATTTTTTCAAATAACGCTGCGTGGTTCTAAGGCTTCGACCTAATCTCTTTGATAAAGTCGGGGCATTCAATCCTGGATTGCTAATAATTGTATCTAACAACAATTTTTCAAAATCTGCTTTTTTAGGTTCAGGTTCTATCTCACGGAAAAGTCTAAGTATCTCTAATTGAGTCATCATTATTCTATCCGCAATAAATGATGTGAACACCTCATCATCATCATGTGCTTTTTCCAAGACTTCAATATATTCTGTTCTTGTTATTGCTGGGATTATCGCAATATTATAATCATTACGCATTAAAGATAAGTTCATCAGCAAACGTGCAACACGGCCATTACCATCTATAAAAGGATGTATGAAGACAAAACGTTTATGTAACTCTGCCGCCAAAATGACAGGATGTAATTTGTTTTCATTGTTGTTATACCATTGAACCAACTGCTTTATTCGTTTGCTTATTTCCGAAACTGGCGACACAGCATATCTGCTGCCGCTAATGAAAACAGGAACCTTACGAAATTCACCTGCTTTATCTGCATCAATCTGCTGATAAAACAATCTATGTATATTGCATATTATTTCTTCGGTGATTGGTTCTTCACGATTAAGTTCATACAAATAATCGTATGCCTTAGCATGACCTACTGCCTCATAAATATCGCGTAATGGTTTTCCTTCTATAGTCAATCCGTTCTCTATAATGACTTTTGTCTCCGATTCCGTCAAACTATTTCCTTCTATTGCATTACTAGAATAAGTTGTTCCTATTCTGTAATATTCTTTCAATGACATCAATGTTTCAGGCGACAATGGACGATATGACCATAGTTCCTGCTGAAAAGTCTCACATTGCTCTATTTTATTTTGTAAGTCATTTGAAATCATAAAACAACATCATTATTATTACAATTACAAAGATAACAAATTTAACGACATAAATATTTT
>JAZQVL010000003.1:0-29633 GCA_045631805.1 Bacteroidales bacterium
ATACCATACTTTGTATGGATGTAATTGATGGAATAACCATTTTCTAACATACTCATATATTTGAGTAATGCTTCATAATCATGTTTTTTGCGCATAAAAAACCCCAAAGTTTTTTGTCCAAACTTTGGGGTTCACTTCAAAGCCTCGTTTTTTTTATCTATATAATTACAGCATTTTGATTTTTATTGAGAAAATTATATTGTGTGCGTTGAAGTTTTCGTTAACGATATTAGCGGCTATCATGTCGTAGTATCCTGAATATTGTGAGTAGAGATTATATTCTTGATTTTGGAATGTATAGACGTAGGCAAAATCAAATGTGAAAGCGTGTTGAGTGAATCCAAAACCGCATGAGAAAGAGTTTCTGTTGTGTTTGTTGTAAAATCCGTCAGTTGGTATAATTCCGTAAGGGCTGCCGTAGAATGAGTAGCCGCCTCTGAAACACATATTATGATAACGCCATTCTGTTCCGAATCTGAGATTCATGGATGAATGGAATGTGTTTTTTAATGTTTCATTGTAGGAGCTATAATCATAATAAGGAGCGTATAGTTTTATGCTTTTATAGTCAACGTATTCATAATCGACGGAAATCATTCCAAGGTTTCCAAAAATGAATGCGGCGCTTCCGTTAAGCATCCAGGGTGTTTGTAATGTGTAGTTGAATTGTGTTGTTGGTACGATAAAAGTGCTTTCCCATGACGATGTCTCGGTTCTCCATCTGTCGGTGAGGCTGTAAACGGTAGGGGTATGAAATGCTGCGCCTAAGCGTAACCAACGAGAAGGGTGGACAATGAGACCGAATTTTCCGTTAAAACCCCAGCCTGTTGTGTATAATGTTTCTTGTTGCCACCATGAATAAGTGTTGCCGCCATCTTCAAAAATTTCTTCGTAATCAGTGATTTTTCTGCTGTTGACGTTTGGCATATTGATGGAAATACCCAAAAATATTTTGTCGCTTATATTAATGCTTGAACCGAAAGTCCATTCGTTTGTGCCGCCCCAAGAGTTGACGCCTTTTAGTTGCTTCAGACCGCCTTCAGGGACGTAGGCTGTGAGGCTGCCGTCGTTGTTGAAGTCGAATAGATATGTTTCCCACACTGGGTAAATATAACTTGGAGAATATTCTGACAATTGGGTTTCGTTATAAATATCGTTGGCTATTATTTCGGCGAAATATGCGTCGATCAGTGAGTTGTTAGGATTGTATCCGTTAACGTAAATACGATTGTTAAAGTCGTTGGTTTTGTTCATGGCAAAAGTCCAATTGACTTTAATGTTGTTGGATTTGTTTGTTTTAACGTAACCGATATTGTTAATTTTGAGACAAGTCTTGCTGTCGTGTTCCATATTGCCAAAATATTCAGATTTGGTATATGTCGTTAACAATGATGGTGTGAATGCAAAAGATGTTTTTCTATACAATCCTAATCCGGCAGGGTTGATGCTGATGGCAGAAATATCTTCGCCAACAGCACCCATGGCGTTACCCATAGCGGCGCTTTTTGCAGTACCTTGATAATTTACAGATGAGATTTTGTAAACATCATCGATGTTTTGTCCGTTGATATAAAATGGCACTATTGCTAATAATATAAGAAATATTCTTTTCATAATGATAATCCTTTTAACGTCTTCCGCCACCGACTCTTGCGCCGCCGCCAATGTTGCCGCTTCTTACACCTCCGTTATTGAAACTGCCGCTGCTTCTTGCGCCACCGTTGTTGGTTCTGTTGATGCCAGAATTGCTGTTGCTTCTTGAGCTTGGTGTTGAATTATTGATGTTAGAGCTGCTGCTTGAGTGTCTTGTGTTGTTGTTTCTGACATTTATAGAAGAAGAGTTGCTTCTTTCGTTTGATGAACTGGAGTTAGGTCTTACATATTCTGAGCTTGAGCGAACTTGACGGTTGCTGTTAGCTGGAGTGTAAGATTTACGTTCAGATGAAGAAGAAGGTCTTGCAGTAGAAGAATTTGCAGCGCTTGAAGGTCTGTTGTATCTGTTCTGAGCATTTGAAACTCTGTCGTTAGCCGACATTCTTGGAGTTGTTGTTCCTATTCCGCTTCCTGAAGGACGTGTTGTTGGTCTGTCTTCAGCTCTTGATACGTTAGAAGGTCTTGGGGTAGGCGAGAGGCCTGCTGATGATGGTCTGTTGTGGTTGTTGCCTGCCACATGTAAGCCTCCGCTTGGGTGAGGGTTAGGGCTTATGCCGCCACCTGGGTGAGGATGATGTCCGCCAGGACCTGGATTGTATGGAGGATAAACAGGGTAATATGGATATAAAGGAGCGTAATAATAAGGGTTATAGTAATAAGGGCTCCACCACCAGTCGTAATACCAGTTGTAATATGAAGAGTAGCTGTAAGGATAGCCGTAACTAAATCCTATATAAGAACCGTAAGGGAATCCTAAGCCGAAATAAACGCTTGTGTTCCATCCGCTGTCGTCGCCGTCTTCATCGTCATAATAATAATCGTAGTTGTCTTCCAAATAACTTCCGCCAGCTTGGCTTATGTAGTTGTTGTCGTAATATATTTCTGTACTTGTATAAACAACGCCGTTGGTGTCGGTGACTGTTTCTATTTTTTCGTATGTTGGTTCGGCTTTTGGCTTTTGTGTCGCATCTTCACTGTAATATGACTGATAATCGTATTGTGAATTGCTGCTTATTTTAGAAGTGCTGAAGGTGCCGTCTGATGAAACGACTAATTCTTTGTCTGAGTTGCTGTTCTTGTCGTAAGGAGAATAATAGGCATCATCTTTGATAACGTTGTCGCTTGTAGCACAAGATGTTAGCAATACGGCTGACGCAATGATGAAAAATTTTAAATGCTTCATTTTTATACTCTTTAAAATTATAAATACATGCAATTTTTTCTTATTTTTGCACACAGAAAAATATACAAATACTATACCAAAAAAACGATGGCAAAAGAATTAACATCTCGTAAAGAAAATTATTCCCAGTGGTATAATGATCTTGTTAGTAAAGCTGATTTAGCAGAAAATTCTGCAGTCAGAGGTTGTATGGTTATCAAACCTTACGGATATGCAATTTGGGAGTTCATGCAAGATGCTCTCGATAAAATGTTTAAAGACACAGGTCACGTCAATGCATATTTCCCATTGTTCATCCCTAAGAGTTTCTTCAGCAAGGAAGCAAGCCACGTTGAAGGTTTTGCAAAAGAATGCGCTGTTGTAACTCACTATCGTCTTAAAAATGATCCTAATGGTGCAGGTGTTGTGGTTGACCCTGAAGCTCGCCTCGAAGAAGAACTTATCGTTCGTCCTACTTCTGAGACAATCATTTGGGATACATATCGCAACTGGATCAAGAGTTACCGCGACCTTCCAATATTGTGCAACCAATGGGCTAACGTGGTCCGCTGGGAAATGCGTACTCGTTCTTTCCTCCGTACTGCTGAGTTCTTATGGCAAGAAGGCCACACCGCTCACGCTACAAGACAAGAGGCTATGGATGAAGCAAGAAAAATGCTCGATGTTTATTCAGAATTTGCTGAAAAATATATGGCGCTTCCTGTCATTCGCGGTATAAAGTCAGCTAACGAACGTTTCGCTGGCGCTGAAGAGACATTCTGCATCGAAGCTATGATGCAAGACGGTAAGGCTCTCCAAGCTGGTACTTCTCACTTCCTCGCTCAAAATTTCGCCAAGGCTTTTGACGTTAAATATCTTAACAAAGAAAATAAATTGGAATATGTATGGGCTACTTCATGGGGCGTATCAACTCGTCTTATAGGCGCTCTTATCATGGCTCACTCTGATGACAATGGTCTCGTGCTTCCTCCAAAAATCGCTCCTATTGAAGTGGTTATCGTCCCTATCTATAAAAATGACGAACAAAAAGAAGCTGTTATTAACTATTGCTCCGACTTGAAGAAACGCCTCGAAAGCAGAAGAATGCGCGTGAAATTCGACGACCGCGACACTCAAAAACCAGGCTTCAAATTCGCTGAATGGGAACTCAAAGGCGTGCCTGTACGTATAGCAGCAGGTCCTCGCGACGTGGAAAACAACTCTGTTGAAATAGCTCGCCGTGACACTTTCGAAAAGAATAATGTGACAATTGAAAATATTGAGGATTATATCACAAATCTCCTCGAAGAAATTCAAAACAATATCTTCCAAAAAGCTCTCGACTTCCGCCAGTCAAGAACTGTTAAAGTCGAAACTTGGGATGACTTCAAAGCTCAAATCGAAAACAATATGTTCGTTTATGCTCACTGGGACGGTACTCCAGAGACAGAACAAAAAATTAAAGAAGAGACAAAAGCAACTATCCGCTGCATTCCTTTGGACGACGACTTTGAAGATGGTAACTGCATCTACACAGGCCTGCCTTCAAAACGCCGCGTGATATTCGCAAAGGCTTATTGATAAGACTACAAGTCAATAAGACTACATGACTACAAGCAGAGGCGTGTTACACGCCTCTTTTTTATTTTTAGCCATTACCTTTGGCGCTTTATCCCTCAAAAAACAGATTTAAAAACAAAATAATATCTGTCTTGCATATTGTCGTTTTCGTCATAAACATTGATGATTTTGAAAACACCCAAAGCATAGTTTTCTCTTCCAATTAAAACAATGTCGTCGTTGCTTATGTTGGTGAGTTTTGATGATTTGTTGGCGCTGGTAAATGCGTTTTGGATAGAAGTGTAATTAGCGTTCTCGAAGTCGAAATCGTTGAAACGGGCAAATTGTAAGTCCGTCAAGCTGCGCCATTCTCTCTTGAAAATATATGTTGAGTCGATGGAATAATCGTATATGTCGATATAAGTGCTGTCGGATGTTTCGAAATCTATTATTTCATCAGAATCTATGTTGAATGCGTTCTTTTCATTTTTGTAGAATGCGAACATGCTGTGTTCTGATGCATGAAGTGGAGTGGTGCCAGTGACCTGATGCGTCATCGAAAATTCTGAGAAGTTGCCTGTTGAACAGTATGCCTTGAAATAGAATTTTACATTTTCTGTATCATTATTAAATTGTGGCACTATATATTCATATATGAAATTAGTTCTTTCTGTATCAATGATGGTGTCTGTAAGTTGTGTGAAACCGTTTGAAGTTAGAGTAGATATATTTATTGAAGACACCAAACCTTCGTTGGCGAACGATTCTATATTAAAAATGATTTTATCGCCAATATTGTAACAAGTTTTATAATTCAATGTCTTGACATTTATAATCACATCCGACTCATCATCGCCTCCGCATGATGAAAGGATAAGACCTAACATTAATATGTATATAAGTTTTCTCATATCGTTAAAATAAAAAAGTTGGAGGCTCATAACCTCCAACCATTATTGTCATTTATTTTTCTTCTGAATTTTTAAGCATATATGCTTTGATTCTCACAGATTCTTTGGTGAATTTTCCCAAGAACATACGTTCCACTTCTGTTGTCTTCATCACTGGAACATAATAATCTGCGTTAGGATATTCTTCAATGGCTTTGTAGAGAGCCTTATTGATATCGCCTTTAAGTTTTATGTTGTTTCTTCCTTCAAGTTCTACTATTTTAATATCTCTTGAGTTGTAGTACTCGTCGTTGACTTTGTAGATGCTGTTGATAAAACCGAGATATTTCTTTGTCTCAATGCTTACTGTTGTCTCGCCGAGTTGCACGTAGTCGTTGATGTTGGCGTCAACGCGTACGAAAGTAGGTGCGAAAGATGCTGTTTGTACGTCCGACATTTGTTGTAGTCCGCTGCATGAGCTGAACGACAAAGCAACAAATGCCAGCATTGTTAATGTTAATAATGATCGTTTCATGGCTTTAATTATTTGAAGAAGTAACTAATAGTGAAACGTAAGTCAGCGCCAACTTCGCCTTTGGTGCGTTTTAATTCAGAATATTGTGTTGACCATCCGTAGTCAGGGCTTGTTGTGTAATATACTTGTTCTTTGCCTTCTTCGTCGGTGATTGTGTTTTTGTATTTTTGTCCGAAGAATTTGACTGCTGACAAGCCATATTCAAAGCCTATTGCGACAGGGAGATCAGCTACGAAACATTGTAAGCCGATGTAAGCTCCTACGCCAAGTTCAAAAGAATTTCTTTCTGATGAACCGTGACCTTGTCCGTTGATTTCGTTGATGTATTTTACGCCGTTAACGCCGAATGGCAATGAAGCGCCAACATAAACATCCAATACGTTTGTTGGAGAGAAGTGACGTGCGATGCCAGGTGTGAGACGGAACAAATATTCTGAATCTTTTTGATTCATAGAATTTTGTTTCAAGACATATTCTTCTGCAGAATAATCGTATTCGTAATAGCTTCCGCTCATATTATAGGTGAGGTTGCTTGCTTGGATACCGCATCTTAATTCAAAATTGTCTTCAGCATAATATTTGATATTGACAAGAGGTAGACCTCTCCAAGTGGTTTCATAGTCGAACATCTGTTCTATTTCAGAGAAACTTGGCCCGATGAAAATTCCCCAGTCACCGCTGCCAGGACGGTTGCCTGTTCTGATGGTTCTTGAATATGGTTCTCCTTCTGATAATTGTGCCATGACTGGTACAGAACCGATGAAAATCATAATCATAACGATCAGTGATTTCAATAAAGATGTTTTTTTCATATTAATGTGCTTAGTTATATACCGTTAAGCTCATCGGTTTTAGTTAATAATTTATGCTACAAATATACTTTTTTTTTTCTTATAAAAAAATTATTATGAAATTAATTATATGGCTCGATAACGCCTCTCGAGTTTGGTACAGGCGTTTCTGTTATAGTGGCGTTTAGTTCTTTAACCTCTCTGTTATAGTATATGCTGCCGAAGTCATCGACTAATGCTTCTAACTTATTGATACAATTTGCATAGACAGAACCTTCGTAATAAACGCGAGCTCTTGCGTCTTTAGAAACTAATTCTTGTGCGTAGATGTTGTTTCTTGCATTGTGATAAATGTCGGTATAGTCAGCTGAGCCTGCTAATGTAAGTTTTGCAGTGCCGTCGTGTGTGTTAACAATCAATGTTTTGCAGTTTAGGCTGATGTCGATATGGCCAGAACCATGCAGCACGTCTAAATCGAAGCGCTCTATGGTGTCTTGGAATATGTGTCCTTCTGATTTCAAATCACCCCACGACTCATAATTAATATGTGTAATGCTGTTGTGATATACTTTTATTTCCAATGGATAGTCATAGCTTCTGATCCAATAGCGTATGTTTTCGTTTTTTAAATATAAGGTGCCGTTTTCGACAGTGCTGGTAATTTTCTCCATTAGGTTTTCGCCTGTTGTGACTTCAATTTTAAATTCGTCGGCTTCGACCAATGTCACGTTAATATCGTGATATACATGCAATGTTGTGATGTTTTCGTCAAACCAACGTGTCTCAGTCACAGGCTCACCGTTTGTCCAAGGAGCAGGCTCGCATGAGGTGACGAACAAGGCTATTAAAATAATGTATAACGAACGGTTTATTTCAGACAACAGATTGATTGCAGCATGCATTTTATTGAACTTTTTATTGTCTTTTCTATTGCTTTTTCTATCGTTTCTTCTTGCAATTCTTCTTTCTTTTCTTGCAGCTTTTCTATCTTTTCTCATATATTATCATATTAAAGTTTAAATCCTATACCCCAACCAAGAAAATCGGCTATATGCCATTGATGTACCATAAGAGTGACTTTGCCATAGATATGTTTTGTGAAATCTATTTTAAGACCTAATCTCTGATAATTTTCTACTGTATGCATATATTCGCCGAGATGTTTGCCGACGACAAACATGAATGATGTTCTTCCCATGAGCAATTCGCCGGCTGCATGAACGCCAGGATTCAATATCTGTTTTGTTGTCCATTCAGTGCCGTTCTTGATGTTACGGAGAATGTCGTTGCTGTCATAAACCAAGTCGAAACCGATACCTAATTTGAAGATACGTGCTATTTGTTCCATGACGTAAACTTCCAAGTCATAAACGGATGTGTAATCTTCTTGTAGATAGTCGATTCTCTTTGAACCGTATGACAAACTGACGTAAAGCTCTGGTCTGAATTCTTTGAGATATTCGATGGTTCTCTTTTCGTTAAGTTGTTCCGCTTTGATGTATGGCTCTGGATCGTTAATCATATAAGCAGCGCTGATACCGCCTTTGAGTACGTTAGTACCTTTGTTAGGTTCTGATGTACATCCGTTTGAGAAATGTTGCAGTCCTCCGAAAATAGACATCTTGAAATGTTCCGAAAAACGATGAGATATGTCGAAGGTGATACTTGCAGCTGCGTTCAATGGAGAGCCTATGCAAATGTTATATGGATTTTCAACATGGTCGTAGCTTTCTGTGAGATAGCCCAAACCTAAACCAAAACGGATGCCGAAGTTGGTGTCACCTTTAATAAATGGAAAATAGATGTATGGATATATGGCGAAGGCTTTGCCTAAAACATCAATGTTTCCCATGCCTGAATAAAAGGCAGTCACACCAACGGCTGGATAGTTGAAGCATGTCTGCCAATAGGATGTTCCGTAGGTCTGTTTTTGCAACGATAGCTCAAACATTGGGAAGTGCGCTCTATAGCCTTCCATCTCGTAATGATGATGCATGTAAAAACCATAATTGAGTCTTAAATCAACTTCAAGGTTTTTCATGAATGATTCCATAAAAGGCGATTTTTCACCTTCGTTATTGCCTGTGGCAAAAGCTTCAGTATGGATAAACCCAAATATAAAACTGAAGCATAAAATGATTGATAATAAATAGTTCCTTTTCATACTGCAAAATTAGGAAATAATTATGAGATTATTAACGAATATTTTAATAAAAAAATACCGTTGATTGTTGACTATTGACCGTTGACTTATTTTCTTATTTTTGCAAAAAAAATAATGAATAAAAATATGGATACAAATAACCCCAAGCCAACAGCTAAAAGCCAAAGTTCACAGCAAGCATTTCAAAGATTGTTGGATATTATGGACAGACTCAGAGTGGAGTGTCCTTGGGATAAAAAACAGACTATAGAGAGTTTGCGACATTTGACGATAGAAGAAGTATTTGAATTGAGCCAGGCTATCGTTGATGAAGATTATCAAGATGTTAGAAAAGAACTCGGTGACATTATAATGCATATTGTGTTTTATTCAAGAATAGCTGAGGACCGTAATTTATTCACTATTGATGATGTTATTAATGGTATATGCGAAAAGTTGATAGTTCGTCATCCTCATGTTTTTGGCGACACAACTGTGAAAACAGCAGAAGAAGTGGCTGACAATTGGGAGAAGATAAAACTGACTAAAGAGCGTAATAAAAGCGTTCTCGGCGGCGTGCCTGATGGAATGCCTGAGCTTTTGAAGGCGTACAGAATGCAGGAAAAAGCTGCGGGAGTGGGCTTCGACTGGGAAAATAAGGAGCAGGTCTGGGAAAAAGTGGAGGAGGAGATTGGTGAGTTGAAGGCGGAGATTGGAGACGGAGACGGAAGCGGAAACGGAAAATGTAGTAAGGAGAGGGTTACTGAGGAATTTGGCGATTTGATGTTTGCTCTCGTTAACTATTCTCGATTCATAAAGGTGAATCCAGGCGATGCCTTGGAGATGGCTAACAAGAAATTCAAGAGACGTTTTTCTTACGTTGAAGATAAAGCGAGAGAAATGGGTAAGTCGCTTGTTGACATGAGCCTCGATGAGATGAATGAACTTTGGGATGAGGCGAAACGTATAAATAGTTAGGAATTAGGAATTAGGAATGATTGGTAGAGAATACGTTTCATATTACACGTAAAATATAAACAATATGTAATTGAAGCGTCTTTTAGTTAGGAATTATGCATTATGCATTATGAATTAAAGAAAATATTGGTTTTATTATTCGCTATCAGCTGTCAGCTAACAGTCAACGGCCAACAGCCAACAGCCAACAGCCAAGATTGCGAAACATTGCTGAGCAAGAAATATCTCAAATCATATTGGAATTCAGGTTTGACGGTTTTGTCGCAGCCTTTGCATTACGATTGGAAGGATTGGACTGCTTTGGGCGGTGTGGCGGCTGCCGCGACTTTGGCGTTCGTCTATGATGATGAGATATATGGATTCGTTGATAAAACATTCAATTATAATAATGTCGGCAAGTTTGCTAATGTTACTGATGTCTTTGGAGAGGAGTATTTTATACTTCCTTGCATTGCCGGAACTTACGCTATCAGTGCGATAAATAAAGACTGTCGTTTGAAGAATATGTCGTTGGCTGCGCTGCAAAGTTTCGTTTATGCAGAAGTAGCCTCTGCCGGATTGAAAGTCCTCACATGCCGCATGCGTCCGTCAGATTCCGGCACCCAAAATTGGTTGGGTCCTTTCGCTACTTTTGAAAGTACTTCGTTTCCGTCTGGTCATGCGATGCGCTCTTTCGCTGTCGCTGCGACGGTGGCAGGATTCTATCCGGAAAAAACTTGGGTGGGAGTCGTCTCATATTCCATGGCAGCATTGTGTTCTGCAGGACGTGTCGTTGGTAAGGAACATTGGACTTCCGATGTGGTGGTAGGCGCGGCTTTAGGATATTTTATCGGAAGAGGCGTAGTGAAATTCAATAATAAAATAGGTAATATCACATCTGTTGATATACAAACAGTAGCAACAAATTACGGTTTGGGAATTGTGATAAATTTTTAAGAAAAAAAACTTCGATATTTCAGATAATAATGTTAACTTTGCGCAATCTAAATTATTGATAAATCATAAGTAAAAATGGGTGAATTCTGGAAGAGAACAATCTTTGGTTTTCTGTTTGCGGTTGTAGTTATCGGAGGTGTATTTTTAGGTGGAATGTACGCTGCCATTATGTTGGCTGCTGTGGTGATGATAGGTTCTACAGAAATCGCAAATCTGTATTCTAAACAAGATGGAGTGGCTTTGAGAAATATTGTACAGACAATGTCTGTAGCTCTTTTTGTTTTCCTCGCTACTTTCGCAGAAAGCCCTGATACTATGGAAGGCACGATTTTTATCGCACCCATATTCTTCAATATCCCATTGTTGATAGCACTGTTTTCAAAGAAACATGATTATACAAAATTGGTAGGAGCTACCTGGCTTTCAATGATTTTTGTCGCATTCCCATGCGGAATCATGATGATGTTCTATAACGATTATTTTATTGGAACAGACAAAGGCGGATTGCTTTTGATTTTCTCTATCCTCTTGATATGGGTCAATGATATTTTCGCATATCTCACTGGAGTTTCAATAGGAAGACATAAACTCTTTGAAAGGATTTCCCCTAAGAAAACAATAGAAGGTAGTATAGGCGGTGCGGTTTTCACAATGCTGATAGCTTATCTTCTCAATCGTTTTGTCCTAAATGTGTTCTTCTTTGATAATTACTTGAACGACAAACAAGTGCTCTTCCTTGCTCTTGGTGTTGTCGTTTTTGGAACACTCGGCGATTTGACGGAATCGATGATGAAGAGACATGCTGGAGTTAAAGATTCAGGTAGTCTTATCCCTGGTCACGGCGGAATCTTAGATAGATTCGACGCAACATTCATGGCTATACCATTCATCTTCATTTACTTAACTTTAATAAATTGATTATGTATATTCATAAAAAAGGATACGGAGTCATTACGACAGTTATAATAATCGCTGCATTGATAGTAGCAGCTTTCTTTCTTTTTGTTCCAGTGAAATTATTGCAAATATTAATTGCTGTAGCTTGTTCGGCATTGGTAATCTGGAGCTTTACGTTCTTCAGAGTCCCTACTAATAGAAAAACAACCATAGAGAAAGATGCTGTCGTTTCTGCTGCTGACGGTGAAGTCGTTGTTATTGAAGAAGTGGAAGAAAAAGAATATTTTCACGATAAGAGAATACAAATTTCAATATTCATGTCGGCATATAACGTTCACGTCAATTGGTTCCCAATCAATGGCGTGGTAAGTTATTACAAATATCATCCAGGAAAGAAATTGTTCGCTATAAATCCTAAGTCGTCAGAACTTAATGAACGTAACACATTGGTCGTTAAAGATGAAAAAGGAAGAGAAGTGTTGTTCCGTCAGATTGCCGGCGTTATGGCAAGACGTATTATCTGTCATGTCGATAAAGGCGCAGCAGCAAAAGTAGGCGAGGAGTTCGGATTGATTCGCTTCGGATCAAGAGTGGATTTCTTCCTTCCGATAGACTCTGAAATAAATGTCAAAATAGGCGATAAGGTTAAAGGAAAGATTAGCGTGCTTGCTTATTTAAGACAACAAGACAACAAGACAACAAGACAATAAGATTAAAGAATATTACATATTTCAATCAAATCATATATCTCATAATCGAGTTTTTCGTTATGGGATATTTTTTTTCTGTTGAAATAAATATGTGTCATTCCGATTTCTTTGGCAGGAATAATATCGACAGATAAGTCGTCGCCAATCATTACGCTGTTTTCTATTGTGCCGCCAACTTCATTTATAGCGTGATGAAAAATCCTGTGGTCAGGTTTCTTGATTCCTACTAATTCAGATACAAAAGATGAATCAATCATCATGTCCAAACCAGATGCTTTCATCTTGATTGATTGAACTTCAAGGAATCCGTTAGTGATGAGGTGTATTTTGTAATTCTTTTCTTTGAGATAAGTGAGAATTTCCATTGTGTTTGGGACTAAAGCCACCAGACGAGCGGCGTAGTCGGTATAACTTTCGCCTAAATCGATGGCTAATTTCTCATCAACAATTCCATAGTCGTTTAAAGGCAGGCGGAAACGTTCGGTCTTGAGAAACTCTTTGTCTATTTTTCCTTGACGATATTGTTCCCAAAGTCGGTTGTTATGGTCGAAATAAGTCTTGTGAAAATCCTCTGCGCTAGGTATGCCGTAATTAATAAGGTTGAATTTTTCGAAGATTTTGTCAAATGCAAGAATTGAGCTTCTGTCGAAATCCCAGAGCGTGTTATCTAAGTCGAAGAAAATGTGTTGATATTTAGTCATTTATATATGTTTTTATCAATGTTAAACGGTCAAAAACCAATGGTGGCGTAATGTTGTTTTTGCAAAAATAAATCATATTTTGATACGTAAATTTTTTTTGTAAAAAACGTTAGATTTTTGCTTAAAAACGACTATATTTGCGAAATTAAATTAGACTATTTATTAATTAAATTTAAAACATTATGAAAAAGTATTCTTTACTTATGTTAGTTGCCATGTTCTTATTCATGGGCAACGTAAGAGCTCAAGAAGAAGTTATTTTATTACAAGACGACTTCTCAGCTTACACAGTTGGTAACAAACTCGCTTCAGAATCAAATGCAGCAGGTAATGACTGGTGGACAACATGGTCAAACAATCCTGGTGGCGCAGAAGACGGTATTATCGCTGAATACGAAGGTAACAAATGTGCTTACTTAGAATCAGGTAACGACCAAGTTCTCAGACTCGCTGGTTCACAATCAGGTGTTTATGACCTCGAATTTGACATCTTAGTTCCAGAAGGAAAATCAGGTTACTTCAACATCCTCCACAAATTCGCTGGTGCTAACTCAAAATGGGCTATGCAAGCATACCTCCACATCATAAGCGATGGTGGCCAAACAGACGACCAATATGCTCCAGGTCACGGTACAGTTCACGCTGGTAGCAACGGTACAGCTGACGTAGCATGCGTTTTCGATCAATGGATGCACTTCCGCCTCCACGTTGACACAGACGCTGACAAAGCTCAATACTACTACACAGTTGAAGGTGGTGAAGAAATTTTAGTTTGTGAATGGCAATGGAGCTTAGACAGCTTCGGTGATGCAGTTGTTGACCGCGTTCTCGATGCTATGAACTTCTTCCCTCCAATGGCAGAATCAGCTTACTATCTTGATAACTTCAAATGCACAAGAATCGGTGGTGAAACAGCTCCAGAATTAGTTTTCAATCCAGAAGCTATCGATGAAACAGTTCCAGCTGACGATTCAAAAACTATCACAATCAGCATTGAAAACGAAGGTACATCAATCGGTGACTACTCAGCATGGGTTGACTACGGTGTAGGTCAAAGCAGCAGCGGTAACGAACAAGTTATTTCTTACGCTATCGATCCTATTTCAAGCCCTTCAGGTTTATCATGGACTGCAGAAGAACCAGTTAAATTCGAAGTTGCTTCTTTATTCCCAGCTACAGCTTACGGTAACTCAGTTATGGGTACATACATCACACACGCTGCTTACGCTTTCTTCGAATGGCAAGACGCTAACGGTAACTTGACTTCAATCTTAGAACCAGGTACAGACCTCATCTTCCGTATCTACGGTCAAGGTAACAACGGCAACCCAGGTGAAGTTTTAGCTGAAAAAGTTATCTCACAAAGTCAAGTTGTTTATAATGATTACACAATGGTTGAATTCGACGAACCAGTTGCTTTAACAGGTTTCGATGTTTACGTAGCTTTAGAAATGACAGCTGCAGTTAGCGGAACAGCTATGAACTTAGACGGTTCAGGTCAAGCTGTTCAAGGTTACGGTGACTTATATCGTACAAATAATGGTGCATTCCTTTCAATCACAGAAAACGCTGGTACAAACTATGGTAACTGGTGCCTCTTCATGCTTTGCCAAGGTACTCCAGTTGTTGGCGGTTATGCAACATTGAACAAAACAAACGGTTCTTTAGCAATCGGCGCTTCAGACGAAGTTAAAGTTACTCTCAGCACAATCGGTCTTACACAAAATCAAACATACGAAGCAGCTGTTAAATTCGTTACAAACGACCCAGCTCAACCAGTAGTTAACGTTCCTATCACACTTAAAGTTGGTGGCGAAAATATCGCAGAAAACGTAGTTGAAACATACAATGTTTATCCTAACCCAACAACAGGCGCTGTAACAGTAGAAGGTGAAAACATCAACTACATCGCAGTTTACAACTCAGTTGGTCAATTAGTAAACGTTGTTAAAAACGTTAACAACACTGTTGATATGAGCTCATACGAAAACGGCGTTTATTTCTTCAACATCGTTGACAATGCAGGTCAAAGCGCATTACAACGCGTTGTTGTTGCTAAATAATAGAGTCAACAAGACTACAAGACTATAAGTCAACAAGTATAAAAAGCGATCTTTTTTAAGGTCGCTTTTTTTTGTTTTATTTTTATGTTTTATCTCGTATAAAAATATTAAATTTGCGAACTTAAATTAGACTATTTATAATTAATGTTTATTTAAAATTTAAATCATGAAAAAAGTATCTTTACTTATGTTGGTTGCAATGTTTTTACTCGTTGGCAACCTCCGCGCTCAAGACGCTGTGGTCTTGATCGAAGACAATTTTGAAGCTTACACCGTTGGCAATAAGATTGCTGTAGAAGGTGCAGCTGCAGGTAACGATTGGTGGACAACATGGGGACAAGTTCCAGGTGGTTCAGAAGATGGCGTAGTCGCTGAATATGACGGCAGCAAATGCGGTTATTTGACATACGGCAACGACCAAGTTCTTAAACTCGGTGGTACATCATCAGGTGTTTATGACCTCGAATTCGACATCTTAATCCCTAATGGAAAAAATGGTTATTTCAACATCCTCCACGAATTTGACGGTATGTCATCAACATGGGCATTAGAATCACATCTCCACATGTCAAGTGCGTCAGCTCAATCACCAGGTGCTGGTATGGTTCAAGCTGGTGGCGAAGAAGCAACTATCGTTTGTATCTATGACGACTGGATGCACTTCCGTCTCCACGTTGACACAGACGCTGACTTAGCTCAATATTTCTACACATTACCAGGTGAAGAAGAAGAATTAGTTCTCGAATGGCAATGGAGCTTAGACTCACAAGGTAACCCAGCTAGCCGTAAACTCGACGCTATGGATTTCTTCCCTCCATTAAATGTAGCTACATCAGAATATTATTTGGATAACTTCAAATGCACAAGAATCGGTGGCGAAACAGCAGCTGAATTGACATTCAATCCAGAAGCTATCGAAGAAGAAGTTCCAGCTGACGATATGGCATCTGTTACAATCAACATTGAAAACAACGGTACTTCAATCGGTGAATACTCAGCATGGGTTGACTACGGTGTAGGTCAAGGCGGCAACGAAGAACAAGTTATTTCTTACGCTATCGATCCTGTTTCAAGCCCTGCAGGTTTGACATGGACTTCAGAACAACCAGTTAACTTCGAAGTTGCTTCTTTATTCCCAGCTACAGCTTACGGTAACTCAGTTATGGGTACTTACATCACAGGTGCTGCTTATGCTTTCTTCGAATGGCAAGACCAAAGCGGTAACCAAACAGCTGACTTAGAACCAGGTACTGACATTATCTTCCGTATCTATGGCCCTGGCACAAACGGTAAACCAGGTGAAGTTTTAGCTGAAAAAACTATAACACGCGACCAAATCGTTTGGAATCAATATACATTAGTTGAATTCGACGAACCAGTTGCTTTGACAGGTTATGATGTATATGTTGGTGTTGAAATGACAGCAGCTGTCGGTGGTACAACAATGAGCTTAGACGGTTCAAACCAAGCTGTAGTAGGTTATGGCGACTTATATCGTAATGGTAAAACAGCATTCCTCTCAATCACAGAAAATGGTGGCGGTCAAAACTATGGTAACTGGTGCCTCTTCATGCTTTGCCAAGGCGCTCCTGTAGTAGGTGGCTATGCTACATTAGACAAAACAAGCGGTTCTTTGGCAATCGGTGGTTCTGATGAAGTTAAAGTTAACCTCAGCACAATCGGTCTCACACCAAATGAAACATACGAAGCAGCTGTTAAATTCATCACAAACGACCCAGCTCAACCAATCGTTAACATTCCTCTCACACTTAAAGTTGGTGGCGAAAACATCGCTGAAAACGTAGTTGAAACATACAATGTTTATCCTAACCCAACAACAGGTGCTGTTACAGTAGAAGGTGAAAACATCAGCTACATCGCAGTTTACAACTCAGTTGGTCAATTAGTAAACGTAGTTAAAAACGCTAACAACGTTGTTGACATGAGCGCATACGAAAACGGTGTTTATTTCTTCAACATCGTTGACAATGCTGGTCAAAGCGCATTACAACGCGTTGTTGTTGCTAAATAATAAAGTCAACAAGACAACAAGTCAACAAGTAAGGGCAACTATAAAAAGCTGCCCTTATTTTTTTTATATATATCAATTACTTGTAGTCTTATAGTCTTATAGTCTCTTTAACATCTGTCGCTGCCATTCAAAGAGCGCTACTGCTGCGGCATGGCTGACGTTTAATGATCGTGTAGGTCCAGGAACGGGAATATATACAACTTTGTCGCATTGCTCTAAAATCTCTTCTCTTATGCCGCGGCTCTCGTTGCCAACGATGAAAGCGACATCGCTCGGCAATTCACAGTCGTAAATGCATTCGGCATTATCGGATGTCTCTATGGCTACAATCATTTTGTTGCCGGCAATCTTACGCAAATCGTCTTCTTCGGTGTAATACCATTTGATATTATCCTTGCTACTTGCAGCTGCTTTTTTCACTTTGGAGAGGCTGTGAGTGGGAGCGATGCCTAAGAAACACATCTCCGATGCTCCTATATTGTCGGCCAATCTGATGAGCGAACCCATATTGTCGGGAGTCAGGAGATGATCGGCAATGATTATAGGTTTTGGAATAATATCGTAAATTCTCTCAGGATTAGTCTCTTTGAATAAGTCGTTGGATTTTATATACATGACGATTGTGAATTATGCATTATGAATTATGAATTTCCCTTGGAAGGTGTCACGTTCTTCCATTCTTTTTTCGATGAGATTCAGTACCTCGTCGTAGCGTAGGTTCATCCAAGGTTTTGAGATGAGATAGCGAGGCGGCACTTCTCCAGCGAAACGTTCAATCACCAGATTTGGATTCAGTCTCTCGGTGAAGTCTATTACGAATTCTATATAATCTTCTAAAGTAAAAAGATGGAAGTTTTCAGGATTGCTTAGATATTCTTCAGCCATTATGGTGTCTTTGAAAATCTGGAGCTGATGGAATTTTACTGTCGTGAGAGGCAATTCGGAAATAATATCAGCTGCGTTTATCATCATTTCCCGTGATTCTCCAGGCAGACCGAAGATGAAATGACCTCCGCAAGGAAGTCCGTATTCGTTGGTGAGGCAAATGGCCTTTTTTGCAGTCTCGAAATCGTGGCCTCTGTTGATGCGTTTTAGTGTCTCGTCATAAACAGATTCAACGCCATATTCTAACATCACATAATGAGTCTTTTGAAATTCCTTTAACAAAGCCAGTTTGTCTTTATCGATACAATCGGGACGAGTGCCGACGACAATTCCTATGACACCTTCAACATCAAGAGCTTGTTTGTAAATGTGTTCTAATTCATCTACATTTTTATATGTGTTGCTGTAAGGTTGAAAATAAGCGAGATATTGTTTTGCTCTGCGGTAGCGTCTTTGGTGAAACTCGATGCCTTCTTCAATCTGTTGTCGTATGCTTTTTTCTGGGCGACAGTATGATGGATTGAAAGCGTCGTTGCGGCAGAAGGAGCATCCGCCGGTGCTTATCTTGCCATCGCGGTTAGGACAGCTGAATCCAGCGTCGATGCTTATCTTCTGCACTCGTCCGCCGAAATTCTTTACGAAATATGAGTTGTAACTGTTGAAACGTCGTTCCATTTTTTTATTTTTTGCAAAAATAAGAAAAGTCTACAAGACTACAAGACTACAGGACAACAAGTATTTTTAATTAGGAGTTTGGAATTGAGGAATATCTTGCGTAGAGGCGCATGGATGTACACTTTATAATTAGGAATTTTTATTTTTTATTTTGACAATATTTCATGTATTTGATAAAATAGGTAACTTTGCAAGTGAAATTCTGGTGCCTGAGCTTGTCGAAGGCCCGATAATGAGATTATGGAGAAATTGTGGTTTCGACAGGCTCAACCACCAGGGTTTGGTGACTGAGTTTGTCGAAGGCTGTGAGTGAAATAAGAGGGGGACTTGATATGAAGGGGTATATGTATATATTGCTTTGTGAGGATGGTAGTTATTATACAGGAAGTAGCAATAATTTAGAACAGCGTTTGAAAGAACATTTTGTAGGAGAGGGCGCTAATCATACGAAGAAGCATAAGCCTGTAAAATTGCTTTATTATGAAGAATTTGCTAGAATTGATGATGCTTTTTATAGAGAAAAGCAAGTGCAAGGGTGGAGCCGAAAGAAAAAAGAGGCTTTGATAAATGGTGAATATGATAAATTGCCGGAATTGTCAAAGTGTAGTAAAAAATAAAAATTGTGGTTTCGACAGGCTCAACCACCGGTTGTTAACAAAAAAATATTTAATTTAAAAATCATATAAAAATGGAAAAATTTAAGATTGGTGATAAAGTGAATTTCCTCAATTCCACAGGCGGTGGAACAGTGAAGAGAATTATTGATACGAGAATGGTGGAAGTGACTATTGAAGATGGCTTTGATATTCCTGTCTTGATGAGCGACCTTGTTTTGGATTTCCGTTCACAGCCAGACAGACGTCAGCAAGTGGTTGATAATGTTCAGAAAGAGATACAACAAAAACAGATTATAGAGGAAAAAGAGATGGAAGCAGCTCGTAAGAGTGCCTTGCGTCGTTTCGGTCGTAATGCTGAAGAAGAAGGTCTATATCTCGCTTTCGTGCCTCAAGATCAGCAGTGGCTCCTCACAGGTCTGCTTGATGTCGTCTTGGTTAACAACACTCCAGCTGATGCCTTGTATAGCTTTAATATCAAGGAAAACGAGAAATATATCAGCGTCGATTACGGTAGCATAGCTCCTCATTCCAAGGTGGTGATAGAGTCTATTTCTCGTGAAGACATAGAATATTGGTGCGAAGGTTATATTCAAGTCATCCTTTCACAAGAAGAAGCTGATTTCGTTTATCATCCTCTTCATGCTCCATTCTCATTCAGAAGCAGCCGTTTCTTCAAAGACGGTAGCTATGTTGAATCAGGTGTGTTAGGAGAGAAAGCTGTGATGATAAATCTCTCAAGTCTTATCGCTCTTAAAGGAACAGAGACCGATTTCACCAAGATGATGAAGGAAGGCGGACCAAAATCTGTTGGATCAAGCCAGAAACTTGTCAAGGAAAAAGCAGCTATCGATAAACATCAGACTGCTCCAGGCGAAGCTATCGTTGACCTTCATATCGGTGAGCTCGTTGATAATATATTAGGTATGTCGAGCAACGATATTTTCAGAATACAGATTAACTATTTCAAGAAGATGTTGGAAAGTGCAATAACCAACGAATACGACAAGGTGACCTTCATTCACGGTGTAGGCAACGGAGTCTTGAAGAACGCCATCATCGAAGAACTGAAGAACTACGAAAACACCAGCAATAGAATGGCTTCGATAATGAAGTTCGGCGTTGGTGCCATCGATGTTATGATAAAAGAAAAAGGAGCTTGAGGCTTCTTTTTCTTTTGGGGACGAGGGCGAGGTCGAGGTCGAGGGCGAGGTCGAGGGCGAGGATGAGGGATAGAAACGGGAGTCGGGAATGTGGTTGAGGATAGGAATGTTTAAAATTATTAACCAAAAATTAAAAATTATGGAATCTAATTTTGAAATTATTTATGCTTCTGAGGATGAGAAGCGTATTATGAAGATTCAAGATTTAGCATTGGATTTTGCTAAAAGAATTGTTGAATTATATAAGTATCTTAAGTATAATGCTGATGAATATGTGATTTCCAATCAGATATTAAGGTCAGGAACAAGTGTAGGTGCTAATATTTCTGAATCGAAATATCCGCAGTCGGATGCTGATTATTTAAGTAAGATGAATATCGCTTTGAAAGAAGCAAGCGAAACGGAGTTTTGGCTTATGTTGTTGAGAGATTGTCATTATATAACAAAAGAACAAGCAGACTCTTTGTTGAATGATTGCTCAAGAATTATAAAGATTTTAATAGGTATCGTAAGAAAAGTAAGTAGTCGTATTAAAAAATAAAATCACCACTCATACTCATTCCAAACCCCGTCCCCGTTCCCCGTCCCCGTTCCCCGTCCCCGTCCTTGTCCTTGTCCTTGTCCCCCGTCCCCAACATTCACTTTGTAACCTCGCTGGGAATCGAACCCAGATCTAAGGAACCGGAATCCTTTATTCTATCCGTTGAACTACGAGGCCTTATTGGAATTTGGAATTCGGAATTCGGGAATTCGGGAATTCAGCAATTTTTGCAAAGATAGATATTTTTCTTTTATGCCTCTAAGGGGTGACATTGAAAAAATAGCATTAATCCTAAATTATAGAGTTCGCCCAAAGCGTTAGGGATTGGAGCGGCATCCTTTTTGAGACGGAAGCTGGAGGCGGAGACGGAAGCGGAGGCGAGAAAAGATATAGCGGAAAGCCCGACGGCAGAGCCGGAACGCCCAAAAAAAAGAAGACTACAAGTTGTTGGGGTGATGTGGTTTTCACAGAAAAAACAATTTCGTGAAGATTCGTGTGATTTAGTGGATAAAAAGAAAGAGACGTGTCAACGTGTGTTTAATTTAAGGTAACGTTGACGCGTCTCTACTTGAGGTCTTGTAGTCTTATTTTTCCAACGAAACTCGTTTCACTACGACTCCGTTTTCTGTTGTGATGCGAACGAAGAAAACACCGCTGTTATATTGTGTCATGTCGATGGTTTCCATATCGCTGCCAACTTCTTTGTCAAAAACAATCTGTCCTAATGTGTTGGCAATAGAGATATGTGTCATGTTTTCTGCTTCGATGTTTAAGTATGTCTTTGTAGGGTTTGGATAAATGCAGATGACGTTATCAGAGTTTTCAGAAATAGCGACATTGTCGATTTTTGCAGTCTGAGGGCAAGCCATGAAATAATGTAACATGTCTTTTTGACCGGCATATACAACTCTCAAAGTATATTCGTCGCCGGCTTTGGCTTGGATGTCGATATAATGTTCATCAGTCACGAGAGGAGAGATGAGTTCGCCGTTACGGTATAAGATTGCACCTATTACTTCGTTAATGACAGGCACTTCTTGTTCTTCAACGTAAGCGCGTATCATCCAGGTGTAGGCAGGGTAGGAGACATACATAAGGTCTAACCAGCCGTAATCTTGGTGGTAGATGAAACGTCCGTTAGGGTTGTTTTGGTCAGCGCAACCTGCTGCAGGCTGGTTGCCGTTAAGGTTGCAGAATACCAACCATACGTTCTTGTTGCCGCTTATCTCTACAGCTTCGTTCAATGCAATTTCCTTGAAATCGTTGCTGCCGTTTCCGGAGAACTCTTGGCTATATATTAAGGTTCCAGGTTCTGTAGAGCCGCCTTCGTAGATTTCCACTTCACCGTCGAAAGCCTCTGCGTCGTAGAACGACACTTTAGTCATTTTTTGTCCTGCGTATTGAGCCATATTGGAAGCAGGCAACATGATAGCCCATTTGAAAGGTTCGAAGGAGGTTCCGTCGAATGTAAGCCCGATACGTTCGGCGTATGTGCCGTTGTCGTAATGAAGCCAATTGCCTTCCGATGTCTTTTCGTTTTTATATATAGCGGGTAAGGTCCAGCTTACGAAGCCAACGTTGTTGACGATGCCGGCAGTGAGGTTATATGCGCCAGCGTACAAGTCACAGTTTTGTTTTTTCCAGCTGTATTCAGCAGCTTCGCCATTGCCATTGGAATAGACGGGGACGACTTTAGTTGTATATTCTTGGTCATCGACGAGGTTCTCATGTTGATAGAACGAGTCAGTTATGTTGTCGGCTTCCAATTCTCCGTTCAAGTAAATCTGGTAAGAAGAAGCCTCGCTTGATTCGTCCCACATAACCCAACCTGTAGGCGAGACGTATAAGTTATCGACTTGAGCATTTGCCGATAAAATGGCGAATAAGCACAAAATAGTGAGGATAAATGATTTTTTCATAGTGATATTTTAAATTAAATGAATAGTTAAATTAAGTTGCAAATATACTAAAGATGAGTGTGATGTGCAAGATGAAAAGTCGCCTAAATTTTATTTAGTTATTATTTGTTTTTTTTGATAAAGTTATTACATTTGTTGCGGTTATTAAACTAAATAATTTAAAAAAATAACATTATTATAGGAGAAAGTTATATGAGTAATGTAAATGAGTTATATGTATTAGGAAAGAAATATTTTGACGAAAAAGATTATCCAACAGCAGTTAAATTGTATTTGATGGCAGCAGAACAAAATTGTTCAGATGCGGCTTACGATTTAGGTTTATGTTATGAAAATGGATGGGGAGTTAATAAAGATTTGGCAGAAGCTATGAAATGGTATCGAAAATCTGCTGAATTGGAAAAAATATCATCCTCACATTCGGAAGTAAAGTCTCCATCTCCAAATGTAACTAATAATGTTGTGGAAACTGCGTCGTCAGTTGTTGGTTCAACTCCATCGGCAGATGAGTTGAATAAATTGGGAGATGAGTGTGAGAAAAATAAAGAATATGCAAAAGCTGTAGAATATTATCATAAGGCTGCTATGATGGGACATGCTGGAGCACAAATGAATTTAGGTCTTTGTTACGCAATTGGACGAGGAGTAAAGGCTGATAATGATGAAGCTATAAAATGGTATCAAAAGTCTGCTGAACAAGGTAATAAATATGCGCAAAGTAATTTGGCTAACCAATTGTATAATAAGAATAATTATGTTGATGCTGTAAAATGGTTTCAAAAGTCTGCTGAACAAGGTTTTGATTATGCTCAATATCGTATGGGACTTTGTTATGAATTAGGTAAAGGTGTTTCTAAGAGTTTTACAGATGCAGCAAAATGGTATCGATTGTCTGCAGAGCAAGGTGATGAGTATGCTCAATATAATTTAGGATATTTATACGAAAATGGTTTGGGAATTGCAAAAGATTTGATGGAAGCTGCTAAGTGGTATACCAAATCTGCGGAAAAAAAATACTCTGCTGCGCAATGTGCATTAGGTAGATGTTATGAAAAAGGAATAGGAGTGGAAAAAGATATAAAAGCCGCTATAGAATGGTATCGTAAATCTGTTGAACAAGGCAATATACATGCACAATATCATTTGGGAAATTGTTATTATTTTACAAAAGATTATACAGAAGCAGCGAAATGGTATGCTAAGGCGTCAGAAAAAGGTCTTTCACAAGCACAAGGTAATTTGGGACATTGTTATGAATATGGATATGGTGTAACGAAAGATTTGGTGGAAGCTGCAAAATGGTATCGTAAAGCATCAGAACAAGGATATATGTTAGCGCAATATTGTTTGGGATTGTTATATGAAAATGGTCGCGGTGTTACAAAGGATTTTGTTGAAGCTGTAAAATGGTACACAAAAGCTGCAGAACAGGGACTTAAGGAGGCTCAAAATGCTTTGGGTATATGTTATGAAAAAGGCGTAGGTGTTACAAAAAATATAGATATTGCCATAGAATGGTATCAAAAGTCTGCTGAACAAGGTAATCAATATGCGCAAAGTAATTTGGCTAACCAATTGTATATTAAGAATAATTATGTTGATGCTGTAAAATGGTATCAAAAGTCTGCCGAACAAGGTCGTGCTTACGCTCAATATCGTTTGGGGATTTGTTATGAATTAGGTAAAGGCGTTTCTAAGAGTTTTGTAGATGCAGCCAAATGGTATGCTAAGGCAGCTGAACAAGGTTATGAAAGTGCACAATACGAATTGGGAATTTGTTATTTTGAAGGTAAAGGTGTATCTAAAGACAAAAAGTTAGCTAAGCACTGGCTCCAGAAAGCAGCAGACCAAGGCAATATCAATGCAAAAGACAAATTAGGCGGTCTTTGGGCTATGTTCTGATGATAAAACAATTGTGTAATAAATACTAAAAAACTGTGTCAGGAGTATTGTGCTTATGACGCAGTTTTTTTCTATTAGAGAATAAAAAATAATTATATATATGTAATCGAAAAAAATGTTACAATGTGACATAAATTCCGAATAGAATGGTTGGGAATGAAATGCCAATCACAAGAGATGATAAATATTTTTTGCCCATAACCCTTAGCCTTTCTCCCTTAGTCATCTAAAACAAAACTTCCTAAATATTGTTCTTTTATATTTGAAAGAAAAAGTGTAACTTTGCACTCTCAAAAAATGTTCATTGAAATTTGGGGTTGACCGGTTTTGACAGCTTGTAGAATGGTCATGTAAGCATGCTGAGCCTCGCAGTGACGCTCATAAATCTTGACTGCAAAAAATTAATTGGCGAAAATACTTACGCTCTCGCTGCTTAATCGAAGAACAGTAGATTGAAGCTTCATTCGTCCACAAGGTGGATGAACGAGACATCTCGCGAATGGACCTTCCTGATTCCGGTTCGGATTCGAGGTGCTCATAATTTCAGGATAGCGATGTGGAAGCTCCGTACACATAGCGAAACTTAGGAGATAAGGTCATGTTTAGGGTGTTTGTTTCCTTGCGTGATTCGAAAACCAACAACAAAATAAGCATGTAGAAAGCATGGGTGTTCCTTGTTTGGACGAGGGTTCGACTCCCTCCAGCTCCACTTTTAAACTTTTGTTAAAAATAAAACTGCTGATTATCAATAAGTCAGCAGTTTTTGTTTTTTATATACTTAGCTATTTCGTTATTTTTCGTGCAAAATTTGCGACTGACGATTTTTGAAATTGCGACTAAATTGCGACTGAAAAATCATACTCTAACTATTTCATTATTAACCGTTAAGGTGATATTTAAAAGTTAAAAAATGAAATTAAATTTTGTCGTAAGGGAGTCAAAAGTTGGCAAAAATGCGACTGTACTTTTATTTTTTCTATCTTTGTATAGTAAACCATAAAATATTGGAAATATGAGTACTGAAGACGATATGTGGCGCGATTACGACCATTATATGCATACCGGAGAATTGTCGGAATATTTTGAAGAGGAATATGAGAGTGTTCATGGGCAAAACAACACGACAAACTCCTATAGTGATGATCTTGACGATGTTATCCGTTATCTTAAACAACTGAAAAAAGAAAATGAACGTATCTTAAAAGAAGAAAAGAAAAAAGAAAAAGCTCAGAAAAAATTAGTTGCCCAGAAAAAGTCAGCAGCTCAGAAAAAATCTTCTGTTAAAAAAGAATCAGTAAAAGAACCTCTAATTCAGGAAAAAGAACCAGACAAGACTGGCGTTAAATCTGTGGCACAAGAAAACGCTAAGTCTAAAAATAAAGGCAAGCTTGTTGTATATATATTGTTAGCTTTTATGCTTTTGTTTCTTATAGCTATGTTTTTATAATGTAAATGAGACTGTAAAATAAATGTATATTGTTTATTTTACAGTCTCGAGCGTTTAAAACTCCTAATTGATTAATGGTTTCGCATACTTCCTTACATCATCTCCATCAATCTCATTCCCGCATAAAATCACAAGCCTCTCTATTACATTATGTAACTCTCGGATGTTTCCTGTCCAGCGATATTTTTGCAGTTCTTCTATTGCGTCTTGGGTGAATGTGGGCGTTGCTTTTCCCATTTCGTTTGAAATATTTTCTACGAAATAATTGACTAACAAAGGAATGTCGTCTAATCTTTCGCGCAAAGGCGGAACGTTGATTATAATGACGCTTAATCTATGATAAAGGTCTTCTCTGAAGTTGCCTTTCTGTATCTCTTCCTTGAGGTTCTTATTCGTAGCGGCGATGATTCTCACGTTGACGTTGATCTCACTTTCGCCGCCTACGCGTGTTATCTTGTTTTCCTGCAAGGCTCTCAATACTTTAGCCTGCGCCGAGAGACTCATGTCTCCGATTTCATCAAGGAATAATGTGCCGTTGTTGGCGAGTTCAAAGTCGCCTTTCTTCATCTTAATGGCAGATGTGAAAGAGCCTTTCTCGTGCCCAAATAATTGACTTTCTATCAATTCAGATGGTATGGCCGCGCAGTTTACTTCAATGAACGGCGCATAAGAACGATTGCTTAATTCGTGAAGTTGTCGTGCCACTAATTCTTTTCCTGTTCCGTTTTCGCCTTCGATGAGCACGCGCGCCGTGGTAGGAGCTACCTTCTCTATCATTTCGTGAATCTCCATCATGGGCTTGGAACTGCCAATCATCTGATACTGACGGTTGACAACTTTCTTGAGTGCCTTGGTCTCAGTCATCAGTTTCGATTTGTCAAGTGCATTGCGCAATGTGATGAGCAGACGATTCAACTCTGGTGGTTTGGCAATATAATCGAAAGCTCCTTTTTTTATAGCATCGACGGCGGTGTCAATCGTTCCGTGGCCGGAAATCATGATGATAGGAGCTTCGCTGATTTTCTTGGCTTCTTCCAGAAACTCAATGCCGTCCATCTGCGGCATCTTGATGTCGCATAAAATTGCATCGTATTCATTATCCTTCACTAAAGGAAGTGCTTCAACGGCCGAAGCAGCGTCGTCAACTTGATATTGCTCGTGCTCTAAAATTTCGCGTAAGATGCGACGAATAGCAACTTCGTCGTCTATGACTAAAATCTTTGCCATGATTATTTTTTTGGAAAGAGACGTATTTTCTTTAATCTATAACTGATGACGGCTTTGTGTCTATATAACAAATCACCGCCGAGAACTCCATCTATTGGTGGAAGTTTTATCATCGCATACGAGTCGTTGATGTTGGATAAGTCCATCGCAACAGCTTGATAGTCTTTTATCTTTAAATCGCCAAAACTAAGCTCGTCGATGTTGAATATGAAGCTGGAAATGTCGGTGCCTCCAATGCCAGCAGAGAGTCCTTCTTTTTCCGAAAAATCAGGATTGTTAATATAATTTAAGATTTTATCCTTGTCGAAGACAGTCCTCGAAGCGCCGGTGTCAACGACGAAACGTGCTGTCTTGCCATTGATACATCCTTCTGTCACGATGTGAAATCCGTCGCCTTGGATGTCTATAATATTAATAGGTATCTCGATCATTTTTTATAAATGGCTAAAGTCTAATGTCTAAAGTCTTTTCTCCTTAGCCTTTAGACATTTGTCTTTTTTCTTTTAGAAATTAGGTTTAAGAGCGTATTTGTGATAGAATTCTTCTATAATTGCCACTGCTTCTTCAACGGTGTCAACAACATGGAAGATGTTGAAGTCGCTTTCGCTCACCATTCCATCTTTTAACAATGTGTTCTTGAACCAGTCGTTGAGCGGCTCCCAGAATTCTTTTCCAACCATGATAATAGGGAAGGAGACGAGTTTGTTGGTCTGTATCAATGTTATTGCTTCCGACAATTCATCGAGTGTGCCGAATCCTCCAGGAAAAGCGATGAATCCCTGGGCATAGCGCATGAACATGGTCTTTCTTACATAAAAATAGTCGAAGTTTATGTTTTTGTCAGGATCGATGAAGTCGTTGGGACGTTGTTCATGAGGAAGGACGATGTTGAGTCCTACGCTCTTTCCGCCTCCAAAATGCGCTCCTTTGTTGCCAGCCTCCATGATGCCCGGACCGCCGCCAGTGATGATGCCGAAGCCTTTCTTGACCAAAATGTAAGCTGCTTCTTCAGCCATCTTGTAATATTTATTGTCAGGTTTTGTACGTGCGGAACCGAAAATGGCGACGCAAGGTCCTATCTTTGAAAGTGTTTCATAACCTGTTACAAATTCAGACATTATCTTAAAGACAGACCATGAGTCGTGTGACTTGATTTCTGCCCAGTTTTTTTCTTCAAAAGCTTCTCTAATTTTTGATTCGTCAGTCATATTTATCAGTTTTAAATTAATACATACAAAGATATGATTTTTTATGTTTTTATGAAGAAAAATACGGGAAATATTTATAATTTTGAATTGGAAATTAATGATGAAAGACAAAAGGCAAACGACAGAAGAAATTGAATACCCAAAGTCCGTTGTCTGTTGTCCGTTGACTTATAAATTATGAAAAAAGAAAAGGATGCAATGGGTAAGGCGATTGCCGATTTCTATAAAGGTCGTCGCGATGGCAAATTAAGAGTGTTGTCTCCTATGTTTGAGGAGGATGAGATTCCTGTGACTACGTTGTTTCGTAGTTTTAGGGAAATGCCTAAGTTGGAGCAGAAGGCTTTGAAGATGGCGAAAGGTAAAATATTGGATGTCGGCGCAGGTTCTGGATGTCATGCGCTTTGGCTTCAGGATAAAGGATTGGACGTGACGGCGGTTGATATTTCGCCTTATTCTATAGAAACGATGAAGGAAAGAGGTATCGCTAATGTGCTTGAACAGGATTTCTTTACTTTGGAAGAGAAGTACGATACAATATTAATGTTGATGAATGGAATCGGCATTGTTGGTACTTTGGATAAACTTCCAGACTTCTTTAAACATATTGATAATATTTTGGCAGAAGACGGACAACTTCTATGCGACTCGTCTGATATCTGCTATCTTTACGAAGATGAAGATGGAATTATAGATTTGCCTTGTGATGGTAAATATTATGGCGAATTGGAATATACTATGTGTTACGATGATATTTGTGGTGATTCGTTTCCTTGGCTTTATATCGATATAAATACTTTGAGAAATTATGCGGAACTGCATGGATTTAAAATGGAAATAGTGAGAAGAGGCGAACATTACGATTACTTGGCGAGAATTAGTAGAGTTAGGAGTTAGGGATTTTGGTCGTGAAAAACCATGATTTTGCTTAAAGTGTGATATTTTTGATGCTAAAATCTTGTTTTTTTGATAAAAATAATGAAAAAAAAGATTGTTTTTATATA
>JAZQVL010000004.1:0-1839 GCA_045631805.1 Bacteroidales bacterium
ACTATAATAGAAGCTGTGATATATGGCATAATACCTAATGCGAATACTGAAGCGTTAGCGAAAGCACCACCTGAGAACATATTCAACAAACCGAGAAGGCCACTACTGCTTTGGTTTTGCAGTTGAGTGAGTTGTTCTGGGTCGATTCCCGGGAGAACCACGTAAGAACCGAAACGATAAATTAATATAATTAATATCGTGTAGGTGATACGCTTACGGAGTTCCTCAATTTTAAAGATATTTCGTATGTTTTCTCTGAGACGTTTGTTCATCCAAAGAATAGCAGCAACTACTACACATACTAAAATAGCTATTAATAACTCCATCATAATTCTTCAGTTTTATTTATTATATTTTCTCAATTGTTCCACCGGCATTTGTAATGGCTGTTTCAGCGCTTTTTGAGAAAGCATGAGCTTTAACAGTCATTTGAGCCTTTAATTCTCCGTTTCCAAGAATCTTTACGAGTTCATTCTTACCTACGAAACCATTTTCCATTAATAATGCTGGAGTAATTTCCATTATACCGCAGTCAGCGAAATCTTGAAGAATTTCAACATTAACTGGGCGGTAGAATTTACGGTTAATATTCTTGAATCCGAATTTAGGGACGAGACGTGCCAAAGGCATTTGACCGCCTTCATAACCGATTTTGTGTGAAGTACCAGAGCGTGAGCCTGCACCTTTGTGACCACGTGTTGATGTGCCACCTCTACCAGAACCTTGTCCACGACCGATTCTTTTGCGTGCTTTGACTGAGCCTTTTGCTGGTTTAAGATTACTAAGATCCATACTATTATTTATTTTCTTAGTTCAACAATTAAATTTCTTCTATTTTGAGAAGGTGTTTTACCTTTTCAACCATACCGGCGATACATGGATTTTCCATATCAACCTCTACAGATTGGTTCATCTTTCTAAGACGCAAAGCTACTAATGTATCTTTTTGATCTTGTGGTCTGCCGATGCCACTTCTAACCTGAGTAATTCTAACTTTTTTCATTGCTTTAAGATTATCCGTTAAACACCACATCCAAATCAACACCTCTCATTTCAGCAACCATACGAGCATCACGCATTTGGCTTAATGCTGCAAATGTAGCTTTCACAACTGAGTGAGGGTTTGAAGAACCTTTTGACTTAGCCAAGACGTTTTTAACGCCGACGCTTTCCAATACAGCACGCATAGCACCACCTGCGATAACACCAGTACCTGGAGTAGCTGGTTGTACGTAAACGTATGCACCGCAGTATTTACCATATTGTTCGTGAGGAAGGGTTCCGTTGATAATTGGAACTTTAATTAAGTTTTTCTTTGCATCATCGACACCTTTTGCAACAGCGGCTTGAACTTCCTTGGCTTTACCAAGTCCGTAACCTACCACGCCATTTTCGTTGCCGACTACAACTATAGCTGAGAAGCTAAAAGTACGTCCGCCCTTGGTAACCTTGGTGACGCGTTGAACGCTAACCAAACGTTCTTTAAACTCGATTTCCGAAGTTTTTACTCTTTTTACGTTGACTTCTGACATAGCTTTAGAATTTTAATCCACCATTACGAGCTCCATCTGCTAAAGATTTTACTCTACCATGATACAAATAACCATTACGATCGAAAACAACTGTTTCAATACCTGCTGCTTTTGCTTTTTCAGCGATTAAAGCACCAACTTTAGCTGCTTTTTCAATCTTTGTAATATTTTCTTCTTCGATTCCGTTCTCACGTGAACTTGCAGCAAGTAAAGTCTTGCCTGCAAGGTCATCAATTAATTGAACGTAAATTTGTTTATTACTTCTGAAGACAGACATTCTTGGACGTTCAGCTGTACCGTTAACGAT
>JAZQVL010000005.1:0-19328 GCA_045631805.1 Bacteroidales bacterium
TAATAGCTGTCAGTCATCTGCTGTCAGCCGTCACCAATCCAAGTTTAGTAAATTGCATGGTTTAAAGCCTAACCTAATAGACACATTGACTTATAGACTTATCAACTTCAACTGCGCTAAAGCGCACTACTACCACGCTGTAGGTCTCACGGAAAAGGACGACATTGTTGGTGCTTGCGAGCATTATCTCATAGCCTTGGAGATTATGGAAGACGATGACCTTATTAAAAGACACAAAGACGCAAAGACACAAAGACGCAAAGTTTTGAAGAAACAAAGAAACGATGAAAAAACACTCTGCGACTCTGTGACTTTGCGACTTTGCGACTCCGATGAGGATTACGAAAAGATAAGGTTTATAGCGTTGATTTACACTCGTCTCGGAAAATTATTCCTGAACGAAAACTATAGCAACTTAGCGTTGATAAAATATAAGAATGCCTTGAAATATTATAATATTATTAATGACATAATGTATGTATCATATACATATAAAAGCTTAGGTAATGTTTGTCAGCTTAATGGTAAATTGGATAGCGCATTATATTGTTATAATGAATCATTAAGATACGATTCTAGTCTTAATAACAAATTGGATGTAGAGAAAAATATTGCTCAGATATTATTTGATAAAGGTGATGGAGATAGTGCTTATTTGTTGATTAAGAGTAATTTTGAAAAAATAGAGAACTATAATGCAAAAGATTCATATTCTTTTATTTTAGGAGAAATGTACTTTGTTGATAAACTGTATGATTCTGCCATTTGTTATTTAGAAAGAAGTTATAATAGTCAGCATTATTACACAAGACTTATGTCATCAAGAATGTTGTCTGTCATATACGACTCTATATGCAATATCGATAAAAAGGCTTATTACGATGATATTGTGTCAAAACTGTCCATAAGAAGCATTAATAAATCTGTTGACCAAAACAAACTTCAGGCTGTCTATGATAATTATAACAAGAGAAAAATAGAAAGGGAAAGAGCCGAAAGCAAGAGAAATACGATTGTATTATTCGTTTTATTTTCAGTTATTGTCATTCTGGCTTTTATTGTGATTATATTAATAACATACAGAAATAAAATTAGACGTAACAATTTATTGGATAAATTAGAGAATCAGGATAATGTTATAAACAAGATAAATGATGATATAAGGCAAAGAGAATTGGAAATAGACGAATATTCCAAAATGATAGAAGAGAAAAAGGGATGTATTGTCAAGCTTGAAAAAGAGTTGAAGGAGAAAGAACAGGAGATATCCGACAGAAAAACCGACATTGATACTATAGAGAATGATCTTTTGATAAAGATAGATGAACTTGAGCATCTTAAGGAAGAATTATCTCTTAAGAACAAGACCATTGAGAAGCAGCAGAAAGAATTTGTCAAGCTGAAACAAAATGTTAAAAGAATAAATGAAAACATTGATTTTGATGGTTTTTACAATGCTGAAATATGCAAAAGAATACTCGGCAGAAAAAAATCAGATTTTACTGCATTGACGGATGATGAACTCGCGCTTCTTCTGGATGCGGCAGACCAACATCTTGGAGTCATGACAGAAACTTTAAGCCAAAAATATCCTAGATTGAGAAAAGAAGATATGTATTGCATTAGTCTTATACTTTTAAATACAAACAAAAGCGACTATCATTATCTTTTGGGAAGAAACCGAAAAACAATATGGGAACGTATCAATAGGATAAAAAGTATCATGAATATAGATGATAACAAGGATTTGTTTTTGTCTATAAAAGATGCTTTATATAGGTAATGGATTGTATATCAATATTATGATATATTAATTACCCCCCCCACAAAAAGTAACAAATTTATCATTGACAAGATAAGTCTTATGTTTTTTCTTTGCATAAATTATAAAATTCAAATTTATGACAAAGAGATTATCACTTATTTTAATGTTGCTTCTTATAGGTTTTATGTCGGAAGCAAAAGTCACATCAACAAAAGATGAAGTTGATGTTGCAGCTATTCATAGTGGAACTCAGAATAGTACAGAACCTCGTTCCCAATCCATCTCCGCTGACATTACCGGAAACACTTTAACAATTACCTTTAACGAAAACGTTGGAATAGCGCATATCGTTATAAAGGATTCCAATGGTGTTTATATAGACAGAGATAATGTCTTCTCAACACCGGATTATGCTACTTTCTTTATTAATGATGCAGGCTATTACAGAATGGACATCACATTAAGTAATGGAGATTTAAATGCGTGATTATAAAAATATTACGCATAAAAACGCATAAAAACGCATAAAAACGCATAGATTATTTTCTTGACAAAGGATATCTCGCAATCATATATTTGCTAATGAAAAACAAACAATCATGAAAACAATATTCAAATTAGGAAAGAACAGATTCATTAAATGAAAGTCTCTGTAGTGAAGTGAACCCCAAAGTTTTTTGTCCAAACTTTGGGGGGCACTTCAGACATAAACCGTTAGATTAATAACCATAAAATTTATACATTATGAAAAAACTTATCTTATTATTATCGCTTGTAATCCCAATGATGCTCGGTGCGCAGCAATGGGAAAAAGAATTAGAGAACAATTCCGTAATAAGCGGAGGCCTTATCAACGAATCGGGGACTGCGATATTGGTCGGTTATGAATATGATGGCGAGGTGTATCATGCCGCCGCCTTCAAGATAAACGAAAATGGAGAATCTGCAACGTTCTCATTCAACAAAGAATACGAAGACATAAGATTTCATAACATCATTCAGCTTCCTAACGGCAATTATTTCGTAAGCGGCTATGAAGTCATAGGGAAAATTGGGAACAACTACATCTGTAATATTCATGTTGTTATTATGGATGCAGCGCTCAATGTCATCAATCACGAGAGCTTTTCGGCAGAAGAGAGCTTTTCGTTCGGATACCATCATGACATGCTTGTTGACGAATGCAATGTCATAATGGTTTGCGAGACGTTTGGCGACAATCTTGGATGGGGAAGAAAGCCATCCTTCTTAAAATTTGATATAGACGGAAAGCTGCAGAACTGCATATATCCAGAAAAAATTGCAGGAGAAGATGGTTCATACGAATACAATCACATCGATTTTGCACGTAATCAATTGAAGAAAAGGCCTGATGGTTCAGGCTATGTGGTAATAGCGAAATTTACCAGCACAGGCATGCATCTGATGATGTATGACAAAGACTTTAATTTTGAGGACAACGTCCGCATAGAGCATCCCGAAAACAATCCGTATTATGATTCTCCTCTTTACAGCGATTATTCCGTAAGCAGCGACCTGTGGCTTTCAGATGATGACATGATGCTCTTCGGTTCTTCCAGAGACACTCACACAGATGACGGCGAGATTGATTATGAAGTTATTATCAGCAGTGTCAACATAGACGGGACTGTGAACGGATACGAAGTGATATCGTCAGATTCCTGCCATTCGGCTTTCCAGGGGAACGGCTGCATGCGTTATGTTAACGACAGCACCATCTATGGAGGCTATTATTCAAGTGCGCATCACGTTATAGAACCTTTTTATCCACAGATATGCCTGTTTACCAAAGATATGGAGATTCTTGGAAGAGTGACAATAACGGAAGGATGCTCCATGGGACAGAACTATATGCTGGCATACGATGACGGAGATATATTGTATATCAGCAGTATGAAACATGCCGATACATACAAAACAATAACCAAAAGATATTCTCGCAATGACTTCATCAATGCAACAATGGACGTCAAAGAAGTTCCTGCTGAAGAGATAGGCAGTCTTGTCTATCCAAATCCTACAGAAGGCGAGCTCAACATCGACATCAGAGGAATTGGTTCAGACATTGAGAACAGAGTCAGGATAATGGACCTCAGCGGCAGGACCATGATGAGCCGCATCATCAGAGGCAGCGGCAATGTTCTGAGACTTGATGTAGGCGCACTCGATTCCGGAGTCTATTTCTATGAAATATTCAATGCCGGAGGAACAGTGACAAAAGGAAGATTCGTGAGGGAATAACTCATATCAGCGGTCGGCGGTCAGCAGTCGTAAATAGAACTGCTGGCCGCTGATTTTTGACATAAAAAATATCACTATCTCACTTCACCTTCAGGATTATTTGCTATATTTGTGACTCACAACGACACCTCCGTCATGAGCTATGTTTTGAAAGACCATTTAGGAAGTTTGTATGCCACCGTTACTAACGGCGATGTGGAATATTACAGCTTTGACGCTTGGGGCAGAGATAGAAACCACAACACGCTTCAATACGATAATATCAGTACCACCTTCGACAGAGGTTTCTGTATGCACGAACATTACCGCGACTTCGGCTTGATTAACATGAACGGCAGAATGTATGACCCTCTTGTTGGCAGAATGCTTTCTCCCGACATTGTGATACAAAACCCAGAATACTCCCAATCCTACAACCGTTATTCCTACTGCTTCAACAACCCGTTGAGATTTACCGACCCGAGCGGATATGTGGTGACTATTCCACCGGAGTATCTTCTGATGAATTTATATTCCACAGATATAAATAAATATCGAAAGAAAATTAAGAGATTGGGGGTTGATCCAAACACTATATCTGTAGATTATAATACAGATCTTTCACAAGATGGTCTGTTGTTTAAAACAATTAGTTGGAAGGAAATTGGTGTAGATGATCCAGAAGACATACATTATCTTGATGTTTTTGAATATGATTTTTCTGATGCGATAAATAACGAGCAATCTTATCCTATGAGTTGTATCGCGTATGCTTTTATGCAACATGAGTTAAGGTTTTCCTATGGAAATAGGAACATAAGCGAAGATAAGATTATGCAAAAATTCCATGATTCCTATGATTCAGGATTGTTTATTGATAAGGTAATGGATAGTTATTTTATTGATAATTCAAAAGCGTATGGAGGATATAATTATTTCCATTTGGGAAATTTTGATATTAAAGTTAATAACATAGATGCATTACCAGAAAATATTTATAGATTCATTAGCACTAATACTGCTATATCATTGGAAATGAAACATTCAATATATTCTAATCATGTTGTTAATATACATAAATCTTTTCGTTATCACAAAGGAAATCAGAGAAAATATGAGTATGATTACTATATGTGGGGCAGAAATGAGACTCATGATCAAATAAAGAATAATTTGATGAAATACATCATGCTATACCCCAAAAATTAATATCTGTCATGAAGAAACTAATATTCATAATAATCATAATATTGCCGCTTTTTCTGTCAGCTCAGAATGACAGCGTTATAAGTAATATCTACAAAAGAGCAGGATATGATGAATTGTATTCAGAATTATATAAAAAAGATAATTGGAAAAAATATTTTGAATCAAAAGGCATGTATAAGATAGATAATTCTATTTATGCACAAATAGATACAATTTATCATATATTTAGATTTCGTATTAAACATGATGGTCCACTTCCCCAAGAGAAATTCTTAGACGGTTCATTTACTGAATATTTGTCGCATCATTGGAATAGCCAACCTATAGAAATGATATTGCCATGCGATAGCACCGGCATCTTGTTGAAAAACACATGGTTTCGTCCAAGATTTTTAAATAAAACATATTTGGATTATATGTCAGATCTTCTTCAGAAAGAGTATGTAGATTGTATAATGTTCATTAGTACAATTTATGATGAAGAATGTAAATGTGTCGTTGACAATGGTGACTGGTGCTTTGGTTTTAAAAACGATAAAATATATGTCATTTTACCAGTTGATAAATGTATCCCCATAGAAGAATTTATGGAATATGGATATGATTACATAACAAGTTTATCTAAAGAAATGCCAGAAGAATTACAGAAAATATATGAAGAAGCTAATGATAAAGGTTATAATGACGCTAATAATGATTATTTACATATTTGGTTCAATCAATAATAAAATAAGGGGACTTCTATAAATTCCCCGTTTAAATAAACTTCAACTATGAAAATTAAAACTTTTGCGTACTTTATGTTTTTTCTTGGAATCTTTTTATCTTTCTCTCAATCACATAGCTCGCTATGCTCTTTCGAGAAAAACAAAAATCTTCTCAAAAAAAAATTCATAAATCACCTGCAAAGCAATTTATTGAAATCCCCTTAATAAATCTTCAATCATGGGAATAATGCGGTTCTGCCCACGATTAAGGATAAAAAGTTAATAAATAGAACCTGCCTTAAATAATATGAGACGAAAAATAATCCTTTTATTTATATTATTATCAGTGTTTATATCAACACTAATGTTTATATATGTCAAAGAAAATGATATATTCTATTTTATGAAATGGACACCAGAAATGATTTTCGGCAAAAAGTCGGTGAAAATTGAGAAGAAAAACTATGTAGATATGATTGGTTATACATTTGATGGTTCTTGTTTGGATTATTTTGAATATTATATATCTTGTTTTGTTCCAGATACAAGCTTTTATACGTATCCTGATTATGAGAAAATGTTTGATTTGAAAGGCATCTCAAAGTTTAATTATTCGCAATGGAATCCTACGCCGATTGAAAAAGAGAATCAACATTACGGCATGGTTCAGTATCTCACACACATAGGTAATTTAATGAACAACAAGAAGACTGCAAAGTTTGTTGATGATGATTTAATTAATAATAAGGGAAGTTATTATAGTGTAATGCATCATGATAAAATGGGTATTGTAATTTTTATATATAATCCGTCAAAATCAATGCTATACATAATATATAGTAGAGACTGAATTCAACCAACAATTGGATGGTTTAAATAGTTTTATGTTACAAATAAGAAGAGATTAAAATGAAAAAAACAATAATGATTTTAGTATTATGTATGTATCATTATTTTTGTTCTGCGCAAAATATAAATATACAAACAATATCAGAGAATGAATATCATTCATTAAGAAATAAATATGTTGCTTTGGCGTTGGACACATTGTTGTTTGTAAAAGAAGAAAGCGATTATATTTCTCTTCCTTTGGATAATGATGGAAGTTTAGAATTTAGAAATAACTCATCAGAAAATTATATTGACGACTATATAAAATTCAAGTACTTAGGTTTTCTTGATCATTTTAATGTGTATGTGTTAAAAGTTATACGTTTCTCAAATGAAGAGACATGGTTCGTAGACAAATCTAATGGTGACATTGTAAAAACATTGTCACATTATTGTGCTTCCAATCAGTACATAATTTCTTATGACTTACCGGATAGTGACAGATATAATGGAATGGAAATCTTTTGTTGGACAGAGGATGGTCTGCAGAAAACAGATTCTTTAAAACCTGATTGGTTTGTCAAGAACATATTTTGTCTCTGTGAAAATATTTTTGTTGTTGAAGCGCTTACTTTTAATTCGGAAGATTTATTTTTAAAAATAAATATACAATGATTAAAAAATCAGAATATATACACGAACACAACTACGACTTCGGCTTGATTAACATGAACGAAAGAATGTATGACCCTCTTGTTGGCAGAATGCTCACTATCAGATAATAGGGGATAATGAAGCTAAACTTATGTTTGAATATTTAGCAAATAATACTAATGTGGAATGGTCGCAAACATTAGTAGGATATTCTCAAAATGAAAAAAAATATTATTTCAACCTCTCACAAATATTCATCTGAGATATGGTGTGGGTTTATGTTAGAAAACGGATGGACTCAATGATTTACCCTCCCCGTTTTTTTAAAAATATTTAAAAAAGTTTGGATTTTTGAAATTAAATTATAAACTTTGCAGAACGGGAAATGAAAGGGAATAATATGGAAAATAACATACAAATATTAGGAAAGAACAAGTTCATTAAATGAAAGTCTCTGCTGTTTTATTGGCAGGGACTTTTTTTATTAAATATCAAACTAATCATTTAACCTTTAAACTATATACCATGAAAAATATATTTTTTACATTATTATTTCTGCTGTATTTCAATAGTGCTTTCTCTCAGGAATTTATTTCATTGGACATAGAAATGCCAGAAGAATTTCCGGCTGACCCATACGCACCATTTGCATATAACGCTTTGGCATTAAATGATGGTGATTTTGTCTTTACGCAAAGTATCTATGACTTTGACAATGAAAGAGACTGTGGAGTGAGATTTGTCAAAATGTCGCCACAAGGAAAAATAATAGGCGACATCTTTTATGAATTCAAGATAGAAGGCTCCATTGATTTTCCCAACAGCAAATTGATTAATAATCCTTACAATGAAAATGAGTTTATCTATACTTATTTTTCTTATGGGGAAACATGTTATTATAATGCAGTCTTCTTTGATAATAATCTGAATATTACGGAAGAAATAAGTAAACAGTTCGATGAAAGTGGAATAACTACATCACATATGCCTTTTCTTAATATGGACAATAATTTCATATATGTATGGGTTGAGATGTCGGAAGAGTCTGAAAAAGAATACAAAATAGCAGAAGCTGACATATACGGCAATATCATAAAATCATCGGTATTGATGGAATATACCGGTTCGCATTGGGCTTATATATATTCCTTTTTCATATATGACAAAGAAAAGAAACAATATGGATTTATAACTGATATTGATGGAAATAATCAAGTATTTAACATCATCGACAAAGACCTTAATTTCGTTGAAAGTTATCCTTTGTCGGGTTATGATGGATATAAAATAAATGGAAATAACGGATACGGATGTGTTGCAAAGATGGATGACGGAACTTTTGCTTTTATGCAATATTTTTATAGCTCATCGAATTATTACGACAGATTCCTGCAGTTGTGCAAAATGGATAAAAAATTTAAAATTATTGACAAAAATATATTGAATTATGATGGTGATGATATTTATTCAATTGATAAAGAGTATAAGGATATTCTGAAATGTAAAGATGGCAGTTTGTATTGCATATGGAGTGAGGCTTATGATCCAGGTGATTATAATTTGCATGTGGGATATTTCGATAAGGATTTGAATCTTTTATGGAAACGCTGTTGTAAAGAAGGAATGAGTTGTTTTGGTAATTATACAGGTATTGACATTCTTGAAAATGGCGGTCTTGTATTAGCAGGAAATAATACTGGAAGTTTGGGTATCGTTGGCACTTATTCATCGGTTATCATCTTTGAAAACAACGGTACGGTCATCTCTGAAAATCTTAATAATATACGCCCTTACAGTTTCTATCCAAATCCGGCTAATGATGTTATCAACATCAGTTTTTCGCCAGATGTCAATGCAGAAAAAGTAGAGATATACGGCTTAGACGGAAAGATGTATCACGAACAGAACTTCAATTTGGAAACTGTCAACATCAACGACTTATCGAACGGCGTCTATATTATGAAAGTTGTTCTCGATAATGGCACAACATTTAATGACAAGATCGTTGTAAAATAAGATTTTAAATCTCAAAATCTCAGAATTCCAGAATCTCGGAAAGTTTTGAGATTCTGAGATTCTGAATTTCTTGTATTTTAAAAAGGTTCAAAACACTCCTAATTCCTAACTTCTAAATAAAAAAACAACTTGTTGTCTTGTTGACTTGTAGTCTTTTTTATTATATTTGCAGAAATATTTGTATTAACTTTTTAAAAAATTATAATTATGGCAAATCACATTACAGACGCTACATTTGAAGTAGAAGTATTACAAAGCGAAGTTCCAGTTATGGTTGATTTCGGCGCAGCATGGTGCGGCCCTTGCAACATGATCGCTCCTTATATGGACCAATTATCAGAAGAATACGCAGGCAAAGCTAAAGTTTTCAAAGCTGACATCGACGAATGCCAAGGCTTAGCAGCTAAATATCGTATCATGAACGTTCCAACAGTTCTTTATTTCAAAGGCGGTCAAGTAGTTGACAAAAACGTAGGCGGCGCAGCAAAACAAGTTTTCGAAGATAAATTGAAGAAATTAATCTAATCGATGCCGATTGAAATCAGCAATATAGCTCAGCTGGGAAGTCTGGAATTTCTGGCTCGTCAAATAGTGGAAGGCTTCATAACAGGCCTCCACAAGAGTCCCTTCCACGGCTTCTCAGTGGAGTTCGCTGAACATCGACTTTACAATACAGGAGAACCGACCAGAAACATCGACTGGAAGCTTTACGCGAGAACCGAAAAACTTTTTGTGAAACGTTACGAAGAAGAGACCAATCTTCGTTGCCAGATAGTCATCGACAAGAGTTCAAGCATGCATTTCCCTGTGCAGAACAAACTCGACTTCGAACATCCTAATAAATTATGGTATTCAGTATATAGCAGCGCTGCTCTCATAGAGATGATGCGACGCCAGCGTGACGCCGTAGGATTGTCAACTTTTGACGAAGATGTCGTTCTTCATACTCCAGCGAAACTGTCGAGAGTGCATTCCAATATGATTTACAGCGAACTCGACAAGCTGATGCAGCCTTATAATAAGACGGAGAAATTATCGACCAACACAACGCAATGTCTTCATAAAATTGCCGAGATGACTCACAAGAGAAGCCTCGTGATAATATTCAGCGATATGCTCGACAATCTCGACTCTTATCAGGATTTGTTCGCCGCTCTTAAGCATCTTCGATATAACAAGCACGAAGTCATACTGTTCCATGTGTTCGACTCAAATCACGAACAGAAATTAGATTACGAAAACCGTCCTCATAAATTTATCGATTTGGAAACAGGGGAGATGATAAAGCTTAATCCTGTCGAGATAAAGGAAAGATATGAAGAGATAATGACGGCCAAGAAAGAAGAACTGCTGCGTCATTGTCATCAATATCAGATAGATTATGTGGAGGCAGACATTAACAAGCCTTACGATCAGGTTTTGACTTCTTATCTTATTAAGAGAAGCAAATGAAAAACTTAAAACCTTTGAAATTCTAATTCTCATAAGCTGAGAAAAAATATTGATAACATACTTCATTAATTCGAAAAAAATCATTAGTTTTGAAAAGATGTTTCATCAGTTTCATGCTGATATACATTGATGTAAACTAATCGAAAATATATAAAATGTAAATATATGAAAGACAGTAAAATAACAAAAATTCTTTTTGTCTGTTTGGGGAATATATGCAGAAGTCCCATGGCAGAATTTGTAATGAAAGACATTGTTGATAAAGCCGGATTAAGCCATGAATTTGAAATTGCTTCTGCCGCCACATCAACATACGAAATAGGCAACCCTGTTTATCCGCCGGCACGCAAGAAACTTGCAGAACATGGCATTGACTGCGCTGGCAAGACTGCACGCCAGATAACCCAAAGAGACTATGACTATTATGATTATATAGTAGCAATGGATCAAAGCAATCTTCGTAATTTAAGAGCTATGCTCGGAGAAGATAAACATAAAAAGATTTCTCTTCTGATGGATTACACCAATCGTCCTGCCGACGTTGCCGACCCTTGGTACACAGGCGATTTCCAAGCTACTTGGGATGATGTCAGCGAAGGATGTACAGAATTATTAACATTTATAATGAATAAAAACAAATAGATATGAAGAAACTCGCCATTTTATTAATAGTTGCCTTTATGGCTTTAACATCATATTCACAGGGCGCTGATGTCAATGTCTTATTAAAACAAGAGACACGTCTCACAGCAAGAGGCAACGATGCCGAATTGATATTGAAAGCTATGGTTCAATATACTGGCGACAAAGCTTCTATTGACTTACAGTCACTTAAACTGAATCTCGAAGGAACAACGAGGATAGCTGACGTGGCAGAAGTAAAAGTTTACACTACAGGACTCGAGGAGCCAGACAACAACAGATTTCATGACGGTGCAACATTAATAGGAAGCTGCGTTCCTCAATCTGGTGATTTTACATGCGAACTTGACGGACAGCTTCTCAAAGGCATCAATTATTTATGGATCGCTGTACGCGTCGCCGACGATGCACGTGAGGGTAATTTCATCGACATATCATGCCTCGAAATCAGTACAGTTGATGAGACAATAGAAGTCAGAAATCCTTCTCCATCAGGAAAACGTGAAATCATTTTAGCTCGAACAACATTGTTACGTCCAGGCGACTACAACTCAACGAATTATCGTATTCCTGCGGTGATTACAGCAAGAAACGGTGATGTGGTGGCAGTCACCGACAAACGTAAATACAACAACGGCGACCTTCCAGAAGACATTGATATCGTTTGTAATGTAAGTTCTGACGGAGGACATACTTGGACAGAACCATACACTATTGCATACGGAACAGCTTATGGCAAAGGCTTCGGCGATTGCGCTTTAGCATTGACAAATGACGAAAACGGCATCATCGCAGCTTTCGTAGGAGGTCCTGGTTTCTGGGGCTCCACACCAACAAATCCTTTGAGAATGTATATCTCAAGAAGTAACGACAACGGCATGACATGGACTGAACCAGAGGATATTACATATCAGATATATGGCGCAGAATGTGAAGACCCTGAACGCCAAAATTGGTTGGGCGGTTTCTTCGGATCAGGCAATGGATTGTTGACATCGACAGGTCGTATAATGTTTGTAGTGGCAATGCGAGAAAATAATACTCGTGAAGCAGTCTGTAACCACGCAGTATATTCTGACGACAACGGAATTACATGGAAAGTTTCAGGTCGTGCTTCTGTAGGCGGTGACGAAGCTAAAGTGACAGAACTTGTTGACGGACGTATCTTGATGAGTATCAGACATGGCGGCAACAGATGGTATAATATATCTGAAGACGGAGGCGAGACATGGAATGAAACCACATCAGAATGGCCGGAAATAAATTCAACGGCATGCAACGGCGATATGATTCGTTATACTTCCGTGAAAGACGGCGATGATAAAAACAGATTGTTACATTCAAGTCCAGTAGGCTCTTCAAGAAAAAATGTGACATTATTTATTAGCTATGACGAAGGCGAGACATGGCCTGTAAGCCGTTGCATAGTGCCATATAACTCCGCCTATTCATCAATATGCATTCTCCCTGACAAAACCATTGGTTTATATGTAGAAGAAGCATACACAGGAGAAGGCGACTATTGCACAGTGTTTTATAACTTCAGCCTCAATTGGTTGACAAAAGGAGAAGACGGTTTTGTCAATGTTCCTGAAATATATGACGAGTCAACTGACAATATTGAAATTTATCCTACACCAACCAACAACTTAATAAACATCAACACAAAAGGCGCTAAAGACATTAATATATATAATGTATGCGGCCAAATTGTTTGTTCTTTGAAAAATCAAGATGAAACAATAACTGTCAATGTTTCCGATTGGAAGAAAGGTGTTTATTTTGTTGAAATAATTGAAAATGACATGAACAAAAAAACAGGGAAATTTGTTGTAAAATAAACACAAGTTTTAACAATAATTTTTCATTGTGCAAGTTAAACAAACAGTTAATTATAAAAAATATCAATATGAAAACTAAGACATTTTTATTATGCTTATTGGCATTTACAATCATGGCATTAAGCAGCTGCGGCCCAAACAACGAAGAATACGCAGACAAAGTAGTTGGCAATTACAACATTGAAATCACTCCATATCTGACAATCAAATATGAAGGTCAGGCCTTGCCTTTGACAATAGAAAAGATTAACACCTCATGTTCCATCGAGAAAACCAACGATGAAGGCTATGTCAAAATGAAAATCAACGGAATCAATGGTGTGATTAGTGATATTGAAATGAGTGGATATTGCAGCGGTCTTGGATTAAAACTTGACGATTGTTCTTACGACGGTTTTATCGCAACAGAAGACCACGGCAGGATGGAATGCAATATGAATCTTAAAAACTCAACCGCATCAATATCAAATGCAAAAGTATTGAACTGGAGCTCAACAGTTTCAGGAAAATGCCAAATCAATTATGTTGGTCTTGACATCACCTGCGATGTTAGCGGAACAATGAGCTACTATGCAACAATGATTATTGAATAAAACAAATACAATCATGAATAATTTCGTTTATAACATACCTACAAAAGTATATTTCGGTGAGAATCAGTTTTCTCATCTTGGTGAAGAACTTAAAAAATTTGGTACAAGAGTCCTTTTGACATACGGCGGCGGCTCCATCAAGAAGATCGGTCTTTACGACAGAGTTATGGAAGAGATGAAGAATGCAGGTTTGGAAGTCTTTGAACTCTCAGGTATTGAACCAAATCCACGCATCGACTCTGTCAGAAAAGGAGCGCAGATGTGCAAAGAACACAATATTGACGTTTTGCTCGCTGTTGGCGGCGGTTCAACAATTGACGCCACTAAGTTCATGGCAGCAGGAGCCTGCGTCGATCACGATCCTTGGGATTTCTTTAATGAAAAGAGAGCTCCTATCAACGAAGCGCTTCCTATTGTTTCTGTATTGACCCTGTCAGCTACAGGTTCAGAAATGGATAGCGGCGGCGTCGTCAGCAATCCAGAAACAAACGATAAAATAGGTCGTCTCGACCCTCATCTACAGCCAAGAGTTTCTTTCCTTGACCCAACAATGACATATTCCGTAAGTCAATATCAGACTGCATGCGGCTCGGTAGATATCATGTCACACATCATCGAGGTCTATTTCAATATGGAACCAGACCTTTATATGCTCGACTGTTTCATGGAAGGTATGTTGAAGACAGTCGTGAAATATGCTCCAATTGCAATGCAAGAGCCAGAGAATTACGAAGCACGCGCCAACCTCATGTGGACTTCATCATGGGCTATAAACGGATTCATCAACGGTGGAAGAGCAAAAGCATGGAGCTGTCATCCAATGGAACATCAGCTGTCGGCCGTGTATGACATCACACACGGACTCGGCCTCGCAATACTCACTCCACGTTGGATGGAATATTGCTTAGACGAAAATAACATCTCTAAATATGTACAATTTGCCGTTAACGTTTTTGGCGTTGACGCAAACCAAGAACCGATGGCTATCGCAAAAGAAGGAATCCAAAGACTTTACGATTTCTTCTTCAAGACATTAGGACTACAAAGCACATTGACAGAGCTTGGAATAGGAGAGGAGCACTTTGCTGAAATGGCATATAAAGCATGTGGCGGAAAAGTGTTAAAAGGATTTAAGACTTTGACACAAGAAGACGTTGTCAATATATACGAAATGTGCAGATAATAAAATTAACCCCAGAGTTTGATGAAACTTTGGGGTTAATTTTGTCTATGCTATGAAAAATAACCTTGTAAAATCTGTACAATCTTTATAATCTGTGTAATCTGTGTAATCTGTGGTTCCATGCAAATCTTATACAGAATTAAAATCGAGGTGAAATCACGCAATTCCGAATAATTCAATCTCGAAAATAAGTGTTGAACCGCCAGGGATGCCTGGTTGTGAATAATTGCCATAAGCCATTTCTGAAGGAAGGTATATCTCCCATTTGTCGCCGATGCACATCTGTTGCATAGCGATGATCCAACCTTCGATCAAGTCGCTCAGACGGAATGCGATTGGCACGCCTTCGTCGCGGCTGCTGTCGAACACCTTGCCGTCGATGGTCCAGCCGGTGTAATGTGCAGTGACCACGTTACGAGGAGTAGGATGGATGCCGTCGTTTTTGCCTTCGCTTATCACTTTATAATAGATTCCACAAGGAAGTGCCTTGACGCCTTCTTCCTGAGATTTTGCCTTAAGCCAATCAATGTTAGCTTGTTTGTATTCTTGTTTGTTCATGATGTTTTTTGTTATAAAAGTTGAGAGTTCAAAGTTAAGAAATATAATGTATGTATGAAACGAAAAAAAGAAGTTTTTTAAAAGTTGTTTCTATGTGAAGTTTTCGGAAATTTCAATAGATTTGCATAGTTGTGAAAGTTATAATATTGATGATATAAAAAACTTATTTATGTTAGCATACACATATATAGAAAAAGGCAAGTTCGCTTTGGTGGAGAAACCGAAGCCTGTGTTGGAGGAACCGACAGATGCCATTGTCCGCGTGACGATGAGCAGTATCTGTTCAAGTGATTTGCATATCAAGCACGGTAGCGTGCCTCGTGCGGTGTCGGGTATTACCGTCGGTCATGAAATGGTGGGCGTGGTGGAAGAAGTAGGAGCGGAGGTGACTAATGTAAAACCAGGCGAGCGCGTGACCGTCAATGTCGAGACTTACTGCGGCGAGTGCTTCTTCTGTAAGAACGGATTTGTGAACAACTGCACCAATCCTGATGGCGGATGGGCGTTGGGATGCCGCATCGTTGGCGGACAGACGGAATATGTGCGTGTGCCATTGGCGAGTCAAGGCTTGAACCGAATTCCTGATAGCGTTTCCGATGAACAGGCTTTGTTTGTAGGAGATGTCTTGGCAACGGGATTCTGGGCGGCACGAATATCAGAGATAACAGAAGACGACACAGTCTTGATAATAGGAGCGGGACCGACAGGAATCTGCACCTTGTTATGCGTGATGCTGAAGCAACCGAAACGCATTATCGTTTGTGAAAAGTCCGAAGAAAGAAGGAGATTCGTTCAGAAACATTATCCAGAAGTTTTATTGACGACTCCAGAAGAATGTAAAGATTTCGTCTTGAATAACAGCGAACACGGAGGTGCTGACCGAGTGTTAGAAGTGGCGGGCGCCGACGACACTTTCCGTCTAGCATGGGAATGCGCTCGTCCGAATGCCATTGTAACGGTGGTGGCTCTTTACGACCAACCTCAAATTCTTCCTTTGCCTGAAATGTATGGCAAGAACCTCACTTTCAAGACTGGCGGCGTCGACGGTTGCGACTGCGAAGAAGTCCTCAAATTGATAGAAGAAGGCAAGATTGACACCACGCCGCTCATAACACATCGTTTTAAATTGAGCGAGATAGAGGAGGCGTATCGTATTTTTGAAAATAAGTTAGATGGTGTTATTAAGGTGGCGGTGATTTGAGAGAATAAAAAGTTCTGATTAAATTGAATTTATCATAAAATATGAAGAAGACACTACTGAATATTATAACATTTTTGATGGCAATGGCATTATGTTCGTGTAATCCTGATAATCCAGATAACCCAGATAATCCTAACGGTTCGGATGGTTCCGTCAAGAAGATTTCCATTATGGGAGATAGTTATTCCACATTTGAAGGATGGTCTAACGTGGATATAGAAGGCAATCCTAACGATTACTATGTGTATTATCCTCATAAGGGCAATACAGATGTGACGACGGTGGAGAAGACCTGGTGGTATATGTTGTGCCAGAAGCCTGAGTTTGAACTGGAGATTTCAAATTCCTATTCGGGTTCTGTTGTTTCGAATACGCATTACAACGGAGTGGATGTGACAGATACGGATTTGTCATTTATGAATCGTGTCGGGAAGAATTCCTTTGGGAATGATTACAATGGCGATCCGGACATCATCCTAGTTTTTGGCGGAACCAATGACAGCTGGGCAGGAGTGGAGCTTGGCGACTATGTCTATAAAAACTGGACAGATGCCGATTTGAAGTGTTTCCGTCCTGCATTCAGTAAGTTACTAGCAAGTCTTCAGACACTTTACCCTGACGCCACGGTATATACCATCACCAATGGTGACAATGGATCTCCAGAGTTGACAAAGTCTTATGCCAAGTCAATAGAGAAAGTTAGCAAACATTATGGCGTGACCAATATTGTCGTTAAGAATATAGAAATGACGGATGGACATCCTACATATTCAGGCATGCAATCAATTTGCGAGCAGGTGTATGAAGTGGTGAAATAAAAAGGTATTGCAAGGTTTTGTAAACAATGGACAGATTGGATTATTTTGAGAGAGGCAGGGAACTCTACAAAGGTAAGAGGTACGAGGAGGCAGCGGAGCATTTTCTGCTGAGCATCGTCAAAGAACGCTCTAACGTGTCGCTGGCATGGCTTGCGGACTGCTACGAGTATGGGTTAGGAGTGGAGAAAAACCTGCTCATGGCAAAAGACATGTACCAGGTCTCCTATAACAATATCGGTTATTCTAAAAGAAACACTAAGTTTTGCGCATGGGTACAAGAGCGTATAGAGCAACTGAAGGATGTTGTCGATAGCAGCAGCATGAGCCGTTTCATTGACAATATTGGTAATGTGAAAGTTATGAAGAGTCTCAATGGCCCGAAGAGCCCGCAGTTGAGGTATAATATAAACGAAACTGTCGTGTCTGGTGACCTGAAAGACACATTTGCCGAATTGTTTCACTTTGCCGAAGAAAATATTCCGCGTGTCAACAAAGAGTGGACATGCGACGGCAAGAACAGGTTCCACGACGGCTATACACTCGACACTCACCATTTCAGGCTGCTGGTGACAAGAGGCGGCAGCGACAGTTACAGCACACGTCTCGACGGCCGTGACTGCTACGTCACATTCCCGAAGAATGCCAATCTCAGTTACATCTATGTTCAGGAGACAATTCTCAAGAAGGTGAAGGAGGTGATATTCAAGCGTGCGCAGGTAGTCATACCGCAGGTGCTGCAAAGAGTGTCGGAGCGTATCAATGTTCAATATAGAAATTGCATCGTTGTGAAGGCACTCAGAGGATTTTGGGCTTTATACGATTTTGACACCCACGATGTCACATTCTGCGCTGGCTGTGTGCAGCTGCCCGAGAAGAGTCTCGAGGCACTCTGCGTCCATGAGCTAACCCACAGCTTTGTCCGAGGCCACGGCAAGGACTTCCATGACAAGATGCTCGAGCTCGGCGGCCAGGAAATGTACGACCTGGATAACAATCTTTGGAAAGAAAAGAACTGGTTGTATTTGGATATGTAGGAGGGAATGTGAAGTTTTTTTTAAAAAAATAGATGGGTTTCTATATGGAATTTTCAATAGATTTGCATAATTATAACGTATCGATTATAGTATATGAAAATTGAAGAAGCCTACCGCATCTTTGAGAATAAACGGGATGGGGTGATTAAGGTGGCTATCATTTAATTTGAAGAAACCATGCAACCTCCCCCAATAGACAATTCCACCAAAGAAGAAAGGTTGGCTTATGTTCTCGAAGCCTGGAAATGCCTGCATGATTGCGAGGCGTGTGGCAAGTGTCGTATCCTGAAAGGTAGGGATGCGGAAATGCTCTATGCAGATTACATCGAAGGTAAGCGAAGTTATATGGATATTACATTGGAGATTAGAAATAGTTCGATCAGATAGCTATGTCCATTTGTTGCTATATGACACATTGGTTAAATTAAATACGCACTGAATAAATTCCGCCAACGGGTGGTCTATATCAAATTTAATGAATAGATATAGACTTGTATCGAATTTTTTGATAGGTATATAGTTATGGATATTTCTATAGCTAAAATCATGGGAATGCCGTATCTGAATTTCTTGTTCAGGGTTT
>JAZQVL010000006.1:0-7393 GCA_045631805.1 Bacteroidales bacterium
TCAACGACAATGGTTTCAAGCAATATTTCAATAACGACTGGGACAAGACGCCTTCTGGCTTCAGATTAGAGAGCGACTATTTTCCAGGCCTCGCTTCTCGCGATGGTTATTATACTAAAGAAGAATTCATTGAATTACAAAAACATGCTGAAAGATTGGGCGTTGAGATAATACCAGAATTCGACGTACCTGCTCATTCATTAGCGTTCGTTCATTATCGTCCTAAACTCGGTAGCGAAGAATATGGCAAAGACCACCTCGACCTTTTCAAAGAAGAAACTTATAATTTCGTAGATTCTCTTTTTATGGAGTATTTGAGCGGAACTGAGCCCGTGTTCAGAGGCCCGCGTTTTCATGTCGGCACCGACGAATATTCCAACAAAGACAGTCTCGTGGTAGAGAAGTTCAGATATTTCACCGACTATTGCATTCGTATAGCCGAATCGTACGGAAAACAAGCTTGCGTGTGGGGCGCGCTGACTCATGCAGAGGGCGTAACTCCAGTGAAAGTCGATAATGTTTTGATGTACGCTTGGTATAACGGATACGCCAATCCAAAGGAAATGATGGAATTAGGTTACGACTTAATAAGCATTCCTGATGGTTTGACATACATAGTTCCAGCAGCAGGATATTATTACGACTATCTTAACTGCGAATACCTTTATAACAACTGGACACCGGCACAGATTGGAAATCAAAAGTTTGAAGAAAAACATCCGCAAATAAAAGGAGGATCTTTTGCTGTTTGGAACGACCATGCTGGAAACGGAATAAGTGTCAAAGACATACATTATAGAGTATTTCCAGCGATGCAGACGATGGCAACAAAAATGTGGAGCGGCGTTGAGACTAAAGTTCCTTACGAGGAATTTAATCAGAAACGACTGAATCTCAGTGATGCTCCAGGACTGAACATAGCTGGTCGCTTTAATGGCGAAGCAAAAGCATTGATAAAGATAGATTTGTTAAAACCCAATAAAATCATAGCAAAAGAAACTGGAATAAGAGAGATAGGATTTGAATATAGCGTTTCTTTCGACATTGATTATCAAGAAGAAAATAAAGGAACGATATTATTTGAATCAAGAGATGCCGTCTTCTACCTCTCCGACCCTATTCAAGGAAAACTCGGTTTTGCAAGAGACAATTACCTCAACACATTCAACTTCAAGTTTTATCCTGATGAAAAAATCCACATCAGGATTTGCGGCGACCAAGAAGCAACATACCTTTACATTAATGGAGAATTAAAAGAGACCCTCGACAAACAGACTCAGTTTCATAATGAAGGAAAAAGCAAAATGTATTTCGTCAGGACATTGGTATTTCCATTAGAAAAGACCGGCAATTTCAAAAGCGAAATAAGAAATTTTGAAGTGAGAAATTATTTGTAAATTTGCAATATTCTTTATAAAACGTTAGATTTCATTATAAAAGGAAAAGTGATATGGAAATGCAACATCTTAATTTTATAGAGCGAAAGCAATATATGCAACAGCTTCGTGACTTGAAAGACCAGAATATCATAAAAGTAATATCCGGAGTTCGTCGCTGTGGCAAATCAACATTATTATTGATGTTTTCCAACGAACTTATTAGCAATGGCGTTGATGCCAAGCAAATCCAATTCTATAATTTTGAAGACCTTGACACTTTATCAATTGGAGATATATTCCAAATTCATACTCATATCAAGGAGCGATTGGTAGCAGACAAACCCAATTATATCTTTTTAGATGAAATCCAGAATGTAAAGGATTTTCAAAGACTTATAGACAGCCTTTATATAAAGCCTAATGTTGATGTTTATATTACAGGCTCTAATGCTTATATGCTTTCCGGAGAATTGGCGACATTACTCACAGGCCGTTATGTTGAAATCAATCTTTTACCACTGCAATTTACTGAATATTATAACTTTACAATATCAAAATCGCCAAACTTATCAAAAAACGAAATTTTGGCGAATTTTATACACTTCGGAGGCATGCCAGAATATATCAAACAGCTGTGCATAAATGAAAAACAAGCCGATTTATTTGCTCAAAGCATATTAAAGACCATAATTGAAAAAGATATATTTCAACGACTTAATATCACAAACAAACACGACTTCAACAAGATTGTTGACTTCATCTTCGACTCTGTCGGTTCTTATGTTTCGCCACGTTCCATATCTGACACATTGCGCTCAAACGGAACTATAGTTGACAAAGAAACTGTCGCCAAATATCTTGATGCTTTATGCGAAGCATATCTGATATATAAAGTTCCTCGATTTGAAATAAAAGGCAAAGGATTGTTGCAGACATTGAACAAATACTATGTCGTTGACCCATGTTTTGCTAAGGTGAGATTGAAGAAAGCTGTATTGAAAGACCGTTCGCACTGGTTGGAAAACATGGTATATCTCGAATTGCTTCGCCGTAACAAAGAAGTCTTCATTGGTAAACGTCTTAATATGGAAGTAGATTTCGTTGCAGTAGATTACAACGACTACACATCATACTACCAAGTAGCATGGACTACAGAAAACACCGAAACTTTAGAACGAGAGTTAGCATCACTCAGAGCCATAAAAGACTCTACTCCTAAATATTTATTGACAACAGATGTTGACTTCAATCCTGTTTATGATGGAATTAGAAAACTGAACGTAATAGAGTGGATGTTGAAAAACGAATAAACAACATCATTCTTCTTTAACGAAAACAGTAATCTTGCCGTTATCAGAATAATATTTCAAGTCTGACAAGAATTCTTTATTTTCTTTAAGTTTCTTTTTAAGGATTTCATTTTCAATGATAAGATAATCATAATCGAAAGTAAGTCCATTCTTTACCATATCATGTTTGTCAAACATCGCAGTATATCCTTTTCTATTCATCATGATAAAGGCAGCATTTTGAGGATAAGCATAGAGCGTCAATATCTTAGCATCTTTAGAGATATTCAATGAATCCAAATATTGCTCTGAACCTTTATAATTCTTTATCGTTCTTTCTGAATCTCTTCCATGCCATTCCGCTCTTCTTTCTATCTGCATTTCCTTAACATCTTTTAACATAAAAAATATCAAGAGTACTGACAACAATAAAGCAAAAAATCCTTGTTTATAATTTGAGACCTTGGGCAATTTGTCAAGCAACAATATAAGTAACAATAATATAGGAAGGAAAAACGAATCAATAAAATAATAATCATGATCTGGAAATTGTTTCACCATTGCTACCATGAAACAAAAATCACCTAATAACAAAATTCCGCAAAGCCACCATAATGAGAGAGTTGCAGTCTTTTCACTCGCAACATCATCATTCTTTCTTTTGAAAAAATTATACATGCAGAAAATTAGTGAAGCAACAATAATAAAAGCAAAAATCCAATAGTGAATATTTGTAAAATAATGATACAACCAATTGTTTTTCATCATTGTTATTCTATAAACAAAATCTTCCCAATTCTTTGCTGGCATCAGTTCACCTAAAAATAATGTTCCATTAACAGCTTCAAGATGTCCATTCCATAAATAATAGGATAATATTATTATAAAAGAAATCATAACAGGAACTATTTTGTTAACAAATGATGTCTCTTTCCTTAATATTCTTAAGAATTCAAAACCAAGCAATGCGACATAGGCGACAGCAAAGGATGAACGGACCAAAACCGAAAGCGTACAAAATACAATTGTTATTATAGACGACTTCTTTTCATTGTCATTCAGATATTTAAGATAACAATAAAATGCTATTATCATAAATGTCAATGCAGGAATACCAGGAATGAATCCATTGTAATAATAAGCATAAACAGGAGATGTCATAGCTACTGCAACGACAAATACAGATTTAATCCAGTCTTTGGTTATTATGAATGTTAATTTATACAAGAAAAACATTCCAATGAATGCGACTATCAAGGAGCACATTCTAAAAATCCATGGAGATGTATTTCCACTGATTTTCATTATGATAGCAACGATATATTCAAGTATCGGAAAATCGACTGAGGTGATTGTAGTTTCATGAGGGATGCTCCATTTATGAGGAAATTGTTTGTTATAGATGAAAGTCTCGGGGTGGAAAAAATCTAAATCATTATTGACGAAACCCAAAGCGATAGCATATCTGTCGGTCTGCGACCAAGCATGAATGAAAGAAGGGAATTCGTTCATATATGACCACTGAATAAACAGACCAGATAAGATTATAAATATCAATGCTATAGAATATCCTTTTTTATTTAGTTGTTCGTATTTCATAAGATATTTTATTTTGAAGTAATGAAGTGATGGAGTGATAGAGTAATGGAGTTAGCTGCATCACTACATCACTGCAAATTTATGAAATAATTTCATTCCAAAACTATCATGAACGTCACTTTTTCTTCAGTGTTTTTGGAGAGATGCAAAGAGCCTCCATGAAGTCGAATTATCTGACGTGAGATAGCGAGACCGATACCAGAGCCGTCTTGTTTGGTAGTGAAAAATGGAGTGAAAATATTCTCTGCCACCTCGTCTGGTATTCGTCCTGCATTATTTGAAATCTCAATTATTATTCTCTCATCAGAATCTATTTGCGACTGTATCTCAACGACATAATCTTTTTGTTCCTCGTTAGCCTCGAATGATTCAATAGCATTTTTCAAAAGATTAAGCATGACTTGCGTAAGCTGCGTCCTATCAGCATAAAGCAACGTGTCTTCAGGATTTATGTTGAGATTTACATTTATATCTCCAAAATCAGCAATAGCCAACACATCATAAATCAACTCTTTAAGATAGAACGGCGACTTCTGCGGCATTGGCACACGCGTCACCTGACGGAAAGAATTGACAAATCTCATGAGACGCTCGCTTGTGCTGTGAATTATCTCAAGCCCCTCTCCTACTTTATCCGGATTTTCGATATTGTCAATCAAGGTGCTGCTTATTGAAGTGATAGGCGCCAAAGAATTCATAATCTCATGAGTGAGGATTCGCGTCAGTTTCTCCCACGACTCTGCTTCCTGATTGTCAAGTTCTTTGTTGATATTTCCTATCGTCACGACTCTTATGTCCTTTTCTTTATACTTAATTTCAGCGCAGCTTAAAAACAGATTAACGTCACCCATCTCTGTGGAATAACGCAGACTCTTCTGTTCAGATGGTTTTATGTTATTTAAAATATCTACCAATTCCTCCGACTGAGCTCGCAGATGTTCTATATGACTTATCCTCGGCATGGAGAAGAACGCCAAAGCCTTGGAATTGGCATGAACCACATTGCCATTGTCCATCAGCAGCATAATGCCGATATTGGCATATTCCATTATCAGTTCGAAGTTTTTATCATCCTCACGCATAAGACGTTTCTTCTCGTCCATCACCTCTTTGATTTGGTTAAGCGAATGATTTACGAAAGAATTTTCCGTGCTATTAGGATTCTCCGAGAAACGAAAAGAATAATCATCATTTTTCACAGCTTTGATAATGAATGAAAGACGATTGATTATGCCATTATAAACGGAGACTAATTTCACTATTGACAATATTAGCAATGGAATACAGACAATCAGCATAGCGAATTTCTTATATGTAACGCATAAGCATATCGCTACGCTAATCAATATCAACAAGATGATATATAAGGTGATACGTCTATATGAGATTCTGTTTTTACTCATATACCATAACGTTTTATCTTGTTATAAAGAGTCTGGCGAGTGATGCCGAGTTTCTGCGCCACAAGAGAAAGATTGCCGTTATTGGAGTTGATAGCATCGATAATTGCCTTGCGTTCAATATCTTCTAGGGTGGCGTTTTCATTCATGACAGAAGTCTTTATCGACTCATACAATCCAAGATGTTCAGATTTTATGATGTTATCGTCACATAGTATGACAGCTTTTTCTATAGTATGCTGAAGTTCTCTTATATTGCCGTCCCAACGATGAGATTGCAGTTTCTCTACCGCTGATTTTGAAATACTTATATTTTCTTTTTTATATTTTTCAGAATAAATATCAACGAACATCTCAGCTATAGGCAGTATATCCTCTTTTCTGTTACGAAGCGGTGGAATATTGATATGTATCGTATTGATTCTAAACAGTAGGTCCTGACGGAACTCCGATTTCTCAGCCATTTCAAAAAGGTTACGGTTGGTCGCTGTTATGAGACGAATATCGACAGGAATAGCTTTGTTCGTTCCGAGACGAGTCACTGTTCTGTTTTGGAGTGCTGTCAGGAGTTTAGCCTGAAGATGAAGAGGCAGGTTGCCAATCTCATCCATGAAGAGCGTTGAGTTATTAGCAGCCTCCATCTTACCTGCGCGATCGTCGCGAGCATCGGTGAACGCCCCTTTCTTATGACCGAACAGCTCGCTTTCGAAGAGCGTCTCCGGTATTGCGCCCATATCGAGAGATATCATCTCATTGTTACAACGTGAAGAAAGTCTATGTATTTCACGAGCCAGCACCTCCTTGCCTGTACCATTTTCGCCTGTAATCATGATGTTAGCATCGGTTACAGCCACACGTTCCACTATACTTTTGATACGCATCATCTCTGGAGAAGTACCCCAGAACATAGAATACTTTTTATCTGCTTCATCACTTTTTTTCGCAGACGACTTCTTATCATCCTGATTACAAGCATTAAGGAGAGTCTCGATAAGTTTCTCGTTGTTCCAAGGTTTCACAATGAAGTCGAAGGCACCGTCTTTCATGGCACGCACAGCGAGATCCACTTCGGCGTATGCGGTAAAGAGAACGACTTTAATTTTAGGGAATTTGGCATTAACCTCATTAAGCCAAAAAATACCTTCGTTGCCAGTGTTGATTCCTGCGTGGAAATTCATGTCAAGAAGAATCACATCAGGCGATTCAGTCTGTATGGTAGAGACCAGAGATTTAGGAGAAGACAAAGTCGTCACTTTCTCGAAATGACGCTCTGTCAGCATCTTGACAGCCGACAAGATATTAGGATTATCATCAACGACAAGGAGTTTAGCTTTTTTGGACATAAGAGGAATATTTATAGCAAAGATACATTTTTTCCGTCATTTTGGATGGTAAAAAACACATTTTTTCCGTTATTTTAGACATCTAAAAATACATTTTTTCCAAATACATTTATTCAGATTTCAAAATCTCATCTATATAATTTTTACCGAATTGTCCGTAACGCTTGCTTTCAGCATCATAGTTGATGATATTTTTTTCCTTATCGCATAAAATCATCACTGGCATATAATTAATTCTTTCAGGATTTTTGAATAATTTCTTTAAAATCCCGTTAACTCTTGTCTTATCAACACCTGACAGCGACTGCAACAAGATCGGAGAGTATTTCATGATAGTTTCATTATTTTGAATGACATTTCCTGAGTCAAAGAATATGACTACG
>JAZQVL010000007.1:0-43660 GCA_045631805.1 Bacteroidales bacterium
AATAATGAATGTATTTTTTTAATTGTTTTTTAAAATCATCCATATCAGAAAACTTCTGCAAATATAGCAATTCGGATTTCATGATTCCAAAGAAATTTTCCATTACGGCATTGTCAAGACAGTTTCCCTTTCTGGACATACTCTGTATGATGCCGTAGTCCTTGAGTGTCTGCTGATAGCGAATATGCTGATAATGCCATCCCTGATCAGAATGGAGTATGATTCCTTCAGTATTCTTGACTTTACGTTTCGCAGAATGCATCATATCCATAACCATCTTCAAATCAGGACGATTAGATATTGTATAAGATATGATTTCACCGTTGAACATGTCTATAATCGGTGACAGATATGCCTTGCTGTCTGCTACCTTGAATTCGGTCACATCCGTAGCCCATTTATGGTTAGGTCGTATAGTTTCAAACTCACGGTTAAGGACATTAGGAGCAGTCCTGCCGACCTCGCCTCGATAGGAACGGTATTTCACCCTGCGCACCATTGACCTGAGATTCATATCCTGCATCAGCCGCTGCACAGTCTTGTGGTTTATCGTACAGCCTTCATTCCTCAGCTGCTGACATACACGACGATAGCCGTAGCGCATGCCATGCTGGGTGAATATCTCGTTTATACGCTGGCGTATGTACGCATACTTGTCATCACCTTGCTTTGATATGTGATAGTAATAGGTTGAGCGTGCCATCCCTTTGAGCTGCAAAAGCTTTTGCAATTCAAATCCGTCATGCCTTAGTTCTTCGATGGCTTTTGCCCAATCTCGCGCCAACGGGCTTCTCTCTCCTCGACTAAGGCTTTCACTTTTTTTAACAGAGCATTCTCCATTCTGAGATATTCAACCTCTTCTCTCAAATGCTCAAGCTCTGTCATCTCTTCTATTTTCTTCTTTCGTGGTCGACTCATAATTGGTGGCAGACTTCGTTTTTTGCCTGTTAGGGCATCAATGCCTTGCTCTTTGGCCGTTTTATGCCAAATGTGTAACCGCGCTGCACTGACACCGTACTTTAACGAAGCCTGCACCAAAGTTAAGTGATTTTTCTCAATGTCCGTTATTATCTGGCATTTTAATTCTCCATTAGCCTTAATGCTTTGCTTACGATGAAGTGCAGATGTTCCTTGTGTTCGGTATAAGTTCCACAAGTATTTAAGCCTTCCTTCATTTATACCGAATCTCTTGCAAATATAATTGAAAGAATAACCACCTTCTAACATCCTCATATATTTGAGCAATGCTTTGTAATCATGTTTTTTACGCATAAAGAAACCCCAAAAGTTTTTTGTCCAAACTTCTGGGGTCGCTTCATTTTCAGAATCCCTCTCCTTTTGCCAATATGTTTCAAATATTATTTAACAACCAATTTTTGAACCATGCTATTGCCATTTTGTTCAATCATAACAAAGTAAACACCTTTATTAATATCGTCGATAGCTACAGCTGTGATATTATCTGTTGTTTCAACTTGTTTTACGCAACGACCTGTCAAGTCGATAACGCTTACTTGAGCTGTTTCATTCATAACTGATTCGATGTAAAGAACAGCTGTTGCAGGATTTGGATAAAGATTGAATTTAGATGCTAAGATTTCTTCACAACCTTCGCCTTGTGGTGTTGTTACATTTTTCATTGTGTTTGTCCAGTTGCCTTCAGAATTTTTAGCTGTTGCAATAACGACATATTCTGTTAATTCTGTAAGGTCGCCGAATGTAATAACTTGTTCGCCTGTGTATGGATTGTTGTCAGCTTTAATAGCTTCAACGAGAGCATCTTCGCCAACTTGGTCGAACATAGTTTTTGAAACTATACCTACGTGATATTCTGTTGTGTATGGGTTAGGAGTTGCAGTAACTTCTACGTTGTATGCATTTAATGCTTCAGCAACGATTTCTACGCCAGCTGCTTCTGCTTCACCTTCAACACTGGTGTATATACGAGAAGTGAAAATTTCTGTATTTACATTGCCATCGTAAGTATAACCGGCAGCGACGATTTTGCCATCTTTTTGTATATCAATCTCACGCAAATATACTTCTGGATAATCCAAACCGTAAGGGAGATAGCCTGTACCTGCGAAGTCTTCATTAAGCTGACCGTCAGCTGTCAAGTTGAAAGCATAAATACGCATTGCTGTAAGAGTTTCGTCATACCATAATTCTGCTGTAATAGCGCCGAAAATTTGTCCGTCTGGAGCGATTGTGATACCATAGCAGTCGTTAGCACCATTTTCGAGTGGTTCGAGTCTTGCGTAACCTTCTGTACCGAAAGAAGTATCGATGTCGCCATCTTTAGTAATACGAGTTACGTATGTTTCATATCTTAAATAAGGTTCGTTATCCAACCATGAGTGACCAGCACAGAGGTAATTACCTTCGTTATCAACTTGGATGTCTAAAAGTTGTTCTGCGCCTTCACCGATATTGAGTTCAACATAACCGTTTGTACCGAAGTTAGTATCTAAAGTACCATTGTTTTTAACTTTGTATAAAGTAGCGCGTGTACATCCCCAGATTGTGTCGAGTCTTGTGCCACCAACAACAATTTTATTGTTTTCTACACATTCTACAGTATAGCCGTATGAACTGAATGCTTGGTGAGGACCTATTTTAAGAGTACCGTTTTTACCGAATGATGGGTCAGTTAAACCTGCGGTGTTATAACGTCTAACGAACAATGTGTCTGTATCGTTTTGTGTATAGCCTGAAACTACACATCTGCCGTGTTCGTCAATTGCTATACCACTGTAGTTGATACCATTGCCGCCTTCACTGATAGCGTAGCCATTAGTACCGTAGTTAACGTTTTCAAAACCGTTTTCATCCAAGCAAAGAACAAAACCTTTGCTATCGCCGTTGCTTGAGTCATAGATGTGACCTGCAATATAAAGCATACCATCAGGACCTAATTTAGCATCATAAGCTTCGTTTTTGTAAACCATTGGATCAGCTTTGTAGTAAGAGATACCACCGTTAGCTCCCCATGTTGGGTCGAGAGTACCGTCAGGATTTTGACGTGCTACGAAAACAGCATAGTTGGTTCCTTCTGTTTGGCCTTCACCTACAGTGATGATTTTGCCGTCTTCTTGTACGAGAACAGCCTTAATGAAGTCAAATCTTGAAGATGGATTGAAAGCAGAAATACCATTAGTTCCAAATGATTCGTCAAATGAACCTGGGTCTTGGGAGTAACCGCATAAAGCGAACATGCAGATAAGTGCAAGTGTAAATAACTTTTTCATTTTTTTGATTTTAATTAAACATTCATCTTTTTTAAAAACCGTTGGCAAAGATAACAATAAAAATCGACTTATACAATATCTTAGAAAGAAATATAAAGCTTTTAAAACTGTAAAGTAAATACATTAAAAGACGTAAAAAAAATATTTTGCCTTTCAACATTCGCCTCTCGTCTTTTATTATATTTGCAAAATAAAAACCGAATAGTCATGTCGTTATTAAGAGTCATTTTGTCAATAATATTTCCGCCATTAGCAGTGTTGGACCACGGATGCGGTTCCATACTTATTGTTTTTATTTTAACATGCTTAGGCTGGGTTCCTGGCGTAATAGCTGCATTGATTATATTAAACAGAAACTGATTAGGACATGATTAAAGAAGTTCAAAACATTACAATTGAAGATTACAACTATCCTCTTCCTGATGAGAGAATTGCAAAATATCCATTAAGCGAACGTGACGCATCTAAGTTATTGGTTTTAAAAGATAACAATATTCAATCATCACACTTTAAAAACATTGGAGACTTCCTTCCCAAAGATTCTCTACTGATTTTCAACGAGACCAAAGTCGTTAGAGCACGACTTCAATTCACCAAAGAAAGCGGTGCTTCTATCGAAATTTTCTGTCTCGAACCAATAACAGGCAACGGCGACTACCAACTTGCATTCAGCAGCAATTCGCCATCAGAATGGAAATGTTTAGTAGGCAATTCGCGCCGTTGGAAAGACGACAAGCTATCTCTCAACATTGAAGTAAAACAACAAGAGACAAAGGCGACTCTTTACGCAGAACGTGTAGAAAAAAACGACAATTATTCCGTCATAAGGTTTTCATGGGAGCCAGCCGAATTGAGTTTCGCCGAGATTTTAGAAGCTGCAGGAGAGATTCCACTTCCACCATATCTGCATCGTGAAGCAGAAGCGTCCGACAGAGAACGTTATCAGACGGTATTCGCAAAACACGAAGGCTCTGTTGCAGCACCCACAGCAGGTTTGCATTTCACCAACGAACTGATACAAGACCTCAAAGACAACGGAATCTCTTTCGAAGAAGTGACTCTTCATGTCGGAGCAGGAACATTCCGACCTGTTTCTTCCGAGACAATAGGCGAACACGAGATGCACTCTGAAACAATAGTAGTGAAGAAATCATGTATCGAAAACTTAATAAAAAACTGCAATAAAACTATAATACCAGTTGGAACAACGAGCATGAGAACCATAGAATCCATTTATTGGATTGGACTAATGCTTATGGAAGAAGGCATAGAAGAACGACGACTTCATCTCAACCAATGGTTCCCATACAAAGAAAGAGAATCTTTGCCGTCAGCAGAAGAATCTCTTTCAACAATAATAAAATATTTAGAAATGCATAATATGTCAGAGCTCCACGCCAGTACGGCCTTGATGATCGCTCCATCATGCAAAATCAAAGTGGCGAAAGCGCTCATCACCAATTTTCACCAACCCAAGAGCACCTTGTTATTATTAGTGTCAGCTCTCATAGGTGAAAAATGGAAAGAAGCCTATCAATATGCGCTTGACAACGACTTCAGATTTTTAAGCTACGGCGACAGCTGTTTTTTTCTTAATTCATAATGCATAATAAAAAAATATATGAATTATGAATTATGAACTATGCATTAACTTCAACCGGTTCTGTAACGACAAGCCTGAAGCCTACGCCATGAACAGTAATAATTTTAACATTGGGGTCTGCTTTTAAATATTTACGAAGTCGTGCTATAAAAACGTCCATCGAACGGCCTATGAAATAATCACTATTGCCCCAAATCATCTTCAGGACTTTCTTACGTGTAACGAGGTCATTTTTATTGTCATACAACACTTTAAGCAAGGCAGCTTCCTTCCTTGTCAAAGGTTGTTCCCGACCATCCAAAACAAGAACCATATTTTTTGCATCGAAGACAAAACGACCTATATTAATCTTCGCATTGCCTAAAGTATATGAAAACGGATCGTTGCGTTCAACACGACGCAAAACAGCCTTGATTCGCAACAACAATTCCTCATTGTTGAATGGTTTTGTAAGATAATCATCGACACCATATTCAAAATCCTTCAACATATTAAGGAACAATCCTTTAGAAACCAGGAATATAATAGGCATATCAGGATTCAACATTCTTATCTGCGCCGCCAAAGCGAATCCATCCATACCAGTCATTTCTACATCAAGAATACAAATGTCTATGTCGTACTTCTTGAACAAATCAAGACCTTCAATACTCTTTCGTGTAGCATATACTTTATAATCAACAGCCTTTAAATTCTCGCTGATCGTATTTCGTAATTCAACGTCATCCTCGACAAGTAAAACTGAAGTTTTATTAAGAGTTTTCATAGTTAGTTGTTTTTTGTCGTATAAACTAACGAAAGAGTAAAATGTTTAATGATGTATAATTTTTTTCTAATTATTTATTTCTATTATATAAATATTTTGCGTAATCCAACAAGACGTCCTTTCTTTCCATATCCACATCGAGTCTTGTAATAAGATCCATTGTAGCGACAGTGAACATTTCTTCAATCTCAGCCAACACCTCATGTTTCACCGCATATTTATCATATATTTCCAGCACTCTCTTGATCTTTTCTTCGTCACGACCCTTTGGCATCTTGAACAACCTACGTAATTCTTGCTCATCTTCTTCAAAAGCCATACCGAGCGCATAAAGATACAAGTAAGTCTTTTTGTTATCAGAGATATCGCCACCTATCATCTTTCCAAAGACATCAACATCAGCGTAACAATCCAGAACGTCATCTTGTAATTGGAACGCCATACCTATATCAACACCAAATTGATATATAATTTCCTGGCTTTCTTTATCTGCGCCAGCAACAATAGCGCCTATTTTCAAAACAGAACCGAGAAGCACTGCTGTCTTGAGACGAATCATTTCAAGATATTCTTCCAAAGTCACATCATCACGAGTCTCAAAGTTTAAATCAAGTTGCTGACCTTCACAAACTTCCAGAGCCACTTTGCACAATTCGGCAAAAACCTCATAACGATATTTATTGTCTGTATTTAAAACATATTGAAAAGCCTTAATCAACATGGTGTCACCAGAAAGAATAGCGACATCAGAGCCCCACTTTTTATAAATGGTTTCCATTCCGCGACGCAAAGGCGCTTGGTCCATAATATCATCATGAACCAATGTGAAGTTATGGAAGATTTCAGCAGCGACAGCTGGCACCATACAATCCTCAATATTACCGCCGAAAAGATCACAAGCAAGCAAACATAAAGTCGGACGCAATCTCTTTCCGCCTTGACGCAAAATATATTCTATAGGTGCATATAGCTGCTCTGGATTTCCCTCAAACTTCTGATTATCAATATAATCATTTATCTTTTTTTGAATTTCGTCTATTGTGTACATAATCTACATTTATTTATTTCTTAATCAGAACGATAAAATCAGATGTTAATTTAATATTAAACATCATATAAAATTCGAAAGTTCAAAAATACGATTTTTAACCTAATAAAAATAAAAAATTGGTTCGAAATTTGTAACATTTTTAATAAATTTTATACTATTATGAAAACATTAAAACTGATATTTTTTACTTTTATAATTTCCTTAGCAACATTATCCAGCGCACAAGAGACAAAAGAGCTTGACAAAACCATCGACAAACTACTTCCCAAGGCAAAAAACAACAAAATCAACGAAAAACAGCTCAAGTCGCTCACCATTTCATATCACAGCGCAAACGAAATAGACCATAAAGCAATAATGAAACTTAAAGAATCTGGTCAGCCAGATATATGGATTGAAATTTATTACAGACTTACATCCATCAACGGAAGACAGAATAAAATCACGACACTTCCCGACAACATAAAGGCAGCTATGAATTTCAAGCATCTCAATCTTGAAAACGAGATAAATAATTCAAAAGATAAAGCAGAAATTTTCATATATGCGAAAACAAATCATTTGTTAAAAAACATTAACGACGAAAATCTAAGTCAGGCCCATTGGCTTGTAAATCAACTTTGTAAAATCAACCCTCAAAGCAACAACATCGACGAACTAAAATTAAAGCTCGCTATTATGCCTTCAGAGCGCATTCTTTTCAGAGTGGCAACTCAAACAGAATTGTATCTTCCTGACGATTTCGCTAAGATAGCCTTAAATTTTGACGACAATACTATTTACGGAGTGCCTTTTGACATTGTTCCAAATGAAAACACCAACTACGACTTAATGATTCTTATCATGATTGAAGAGAAAAAAATTTCTCCTGAACATATCGAGACTGTCGTTTTTGAAGAAAAAAAGGACGATTTAGTCGCCGAAGTAACTGACAAAAGAATCAGCAAATCTGCATTCATTATAGGAGAAATCAAGTTCATTGACGTCAAAAAAGAGCAAATTTTAATCAAAACACCATTCGATATTGGCTCAACATTCGTACAACACAATGCAAAAATAGAAGGTAACATAAAAGCATGCTCTGAACAAACTATAGAACTTTCAAACATCGAACTCATTGATTTTCCGAGCGATGAAGCACTTTTAAAAGACACAGCAAGAAAACTAAATCTAAGTTTAAAAAGCCACTATCAGAAAAAATAAAAAAAATTAAAAAAATGTTTGGTGGTTTAAAAAAATGTTGTATCTTTGCACTCGCAAAACGAAAGGTAATTGCATTGCCGGCGTAGCTCAGCGGTAGAGCACGTGATTTGTAATCTCGGGGTCGGGGGTCCAAATCCCTCCGCCGGCTCAACAAAGAGGACGAAATTTCGCCCTCTTTTTTTATTTCCAACAATGACATTTCACAAATCGGGATCAGTCCTAAAAATCGGTGGAGCATTAAAAAAGTTAAGCAAATAATGTAGCTAACCGAAAAATAAAGAAAGGAATGTCGCTGATACCGCGGAACTGGCTTCTGAAAGCCTTTACTTTGGCATTGAAGCTCTCGGCAGAAGCATTAGTCGATCTGTTTTCAAAATAATTTACGATTGTAGCATAGTTGTTCTGCATTGTCTGAATTACCGAGTTGAAGAACTTGCAGTTCAGTCTTTCTACTTCGTCATACCACCGTGCAAGTTTTGTCAGTGCTACGGCTTTATTACACTTGGTGTTAAATATATCAGTCAGTTTCATCGAGACGTTGTAGGCTTCTTCGATTGCCGGATACTCCCTGAACAGTATTCTGGCTCTGCGTTTTTGCGAGTCCGTCCACCTGGAGTGATGCTTCATCACGACATGCCTGCTTCGAGCAAGCAGCTGTCGGCGAGTGTCGCCATTTTCAAATGTATGAGAGATGAATTTTCTTCCTAGTTCCTTTGCCAATGCTATTTCTTTATTTTCCTGGTCGATAGCCTGCCATCGTAAATCCACACGAAGGTCAGACACGGCTTCGTTCATAAGTTTTTGCACATGAAATCTGTCAGAGACGATAGTGGCATTAGGGAAAGCCTGCTTGGCAATCAAGCGCATCGAAGGGCTTAAGTCGATGGTAATCTCCTTTACCTTTAACCTTTTAGTTCGAGGCAAATGATTAAGATAATATATGACATCTTCACTTTTGGTTCCTTTTAACATTGCCACGAGAGAGCCCTTGCCGCCGTGCGCCGACTTGTTTGTTATGATAGTGTACAGCTCGCCTTGCGACAGGCTTGTTTCATCCATAGACAGCCTCTCTCCGAGATTTTCCTTAAAGAGTACATATTCGGAGGCATGATGAAGTTGCTCCCAGCCTTGGTAACAGCTAATGAAATATTTATACCAAGATGACAGCTTCTTTCCATCTACGCCATACATGCAGCCTATAGTACGGACGCTCAGTGCGCTATCCTCGATAGACTTCTTTTAAAAAATCTGCGAACTCAGCGGTTATCTGAGTTCCCAGATGTGTCAGGTCGTAGCTGTTGGTAATGACCTTTCCTGTGTTTTTCTCCAACCATTTACGACGGCGTATGTGAAGAAAGACCGGCTTTCCACGTAACGGGAAATCCTGAATGACGCTTTGCTCGGTAAAGCCCTTGCTCTCATAGCCGTCAGATTCAGGAGGATTATGCTTCTCATCCAGAAACAGATGTACTTCCATATTAGATGCTTCCGTATTAACTAATTCAAAGTAGTCGTATATAGCCTTTGGCAGTAACAACTTCAACGGATCTTCTATCTTCTCTTTTATATTTATCATAACACAAAGATACTTACTTTTTCACAAACTTCCCCACTGGAAATTAGGACTGAGCCCAAATCTTTGTCGGCTCACAAAAACCTTTAGTGCTTTATTCAAGCAGATTAGTGGATTGATTTTTATATCCGCTAAAAGCCACGAAAGATTCACGAAACCTTTAGTGCTTGATTTGAGCAGATTAGTGATTGATTTTAATATCCGCTAAAAGCCACGAAAGATTCACGAAACCTTTAGTGCTTGATTCGAGCAGATTAGAGGATTCTTTTTAATATCCTCTAAAAGCCACGAAAGATTCACGAAACCTTTAGTGCTTTATTCGAGCAGATTAGTGGATTGATTTTTATATCCGCTAAAAGCCACGAAAGATTCACGAAACCTTTAGTGCTTGATTTGAGCAGATTAGTGATTGATTTTTATATCCGCTAAAAGCCACGAAAGATTCACGAAACCTTTAGTGCTTAATTCGAGCAGATTAGTGGATTGATTTTAATATCCGTTAAAAGCCACGAAAGATTCACGAAACCTTTAGTGCTTAATTCGAGCAGATTAGTGGATTGATTTTTATATTCGCTAAAAGCCACGAAAGATTTAGTGTAGTTTCGTGGACAAAATTATTTCGTGGAAATGAAATATTCGTGTACGATCTTTGCTTTCGCTTTTCCGATGATTTTCTCTAAGGTTTCCAGACTTGCTTCCTTGATGTTTTTGACTGATTTCAATTCTAACATCAGTTTCTCTGCGGTCTGTTTGCCAATGCCTTTGATGTCGTTCAATTCGGAATGTATGAAACCTTTTTCGAATTTCTTTCTATGATGCGTGATGCCGAAACGATGAGCTTCGTCACGGATATGTTGTATCACCTTCAACGTTTCGGAACGTTTGTCTATATATAAAGGTATGCTGTCGCCAGGGAAATAGATTTCCTCTAATTTTTCGGCAATGCCGATGATGCTTATCTTGCCGTATAAATCTAATTGTCTGAGAATTTTAACTGCAGAAGAAAGCTGTCCTTTGCCACCATCGACGACAATCAAATCAGGAAGTCTCTGGTTTTCGTCCAAGAGTCGTTTATATCTTCTATATATAATCTCTTCCATAGAGGCGAAATCGTTGGGACCTTCCACGGTCTTGATGTTAAAATGTCGGTAGCCGCTCTTGTTAGGTCTCGCATTGACAAACTGCACCATCGCGGCTACGGCATAGTCGCCTTGGAAGTTGGAGTTGTCGAAGCATTCTATCACCTCAGGAAGCGCAGGAATCCTTAAATCGTCCTTCATCTGGGTTAAAATTCTCTTAGTATGACGTTCAGGGTCAACGAGAGTTCTTAACTTTTCCGTCTCGATACGATATTGTTTGGCGTTACGTTGTGACAAATGCAGAATGTCAAGCTTCTCTCCTCGATGAGGAATGGTGAATTTGACGCCTTCTATATTGATGTCTAATTCTATCGGAACGATAATCTCTTTGATGTTATGACTTTCCATCATCTGACGAATCTCAACGATTGCTATCGACATCAAGTCTTCTGGGCTTTCATCCAATTTTCTCTTTATTTCAATGGAATGTGATTGTATGATAGCGCCTTCTACGATTTTCATATAGTTGACGTAGAATGAATTGCCGGCGTCTTCATAAGAAAACACTTCGATGTCGAAAATTGTATTGCTGCACACGACGGATTTAGCATGATAGTTTTCGAGTATGTCGTATTTGTCTTTTATGACTTGCGCTTTTTCGAACTCTAATTTCGACGCATGATCCATCATCTGCGTTTTCATGTCTTTCAACACTTCTTGTATGTTGCCTTTGATGACTTTCTTGACGTTAAGTATCATCTGGCGATAATCTTCTTCATCAATGCTGCCGTCGCATGGAGCTTTGCAGTTGCCTATATGATATTCTAAACAAGGTCGATAATGACCGTTGTAGATATATTCTTCTTTTAAAATTAATTTACAGTTTCTGATAGGGTAGAGCTGTCTCAGCATTTCAAGTAGCGTCTTTGCTGTCATCACAGAAGGGTAGGGCCCGAAATAAATAGAGCCGTCGTTGACTTTCTTTCTCGTGAGAAAGACACGAGGAAAACGTTCGTTCTTGACGCATATCCAAGGATATGTCTTGTCGTCTTTCAACATGATGTTGTAACGTGGTTTGTATTGTTTGATGAAATTGTTTTCGAGAAGAAGAGCTTCCATCTCGTTGTTGACCACGGTGAACTTTATGTCGGCGATGCGGCTGACAAGGACTTTTACTTTCCCGCTTTGCTGTTGTTTGTTGAAATAACTGGATACTCTACGTTTCAGGTTTTTGGCTTTTCCGACATAAATAATCTCACCTTTTTCGTCGTAATAACGATACACTCCCGGATCGGTGGGGATGGTTTTGAGGATGGAGGATATTTTGTCGTTCATGGTTTATTTGGTAGAGACGCACGGCCGTGCGTCTCTACATGAGATGTATGATTAAAAATGTTTGAATCCTTGTGCTTCGATAGGGATGACGTGTTCGTCGGTGGTGATGAGTTCTGCCACGTTGGTGTCAGGTGTCATGAAGCCGATGATTCTCACGTCTTCCATGTTTTGTACCTTTTCGTAATCTTCTTGTTTTACGGTGAAAAGAAGTTCGTAGTCTTCGCCTCCGTTGAGTGCAGCAACGCAAGGAACGATGTCGAATTCTTTAGCTACGTCTATCGCCTTTTGATTCATAGGGATTCTGTCTTCGAATACGCGGCAGCCAACTTGCGAGTCTTTGCACAGATGTAAGATCTCTGATGCCAAGCCGTCAGAAACGTCAATCATCGCTGTTGGTTTAATGTCTAACTCTTTAAATTGAGCCACTATGTCCTTACGTGCTTCAGGCTTGAGCTGACGTTCGAGTATATAGTCGTAGCCGTATAATTCAGGCTGTACGTTAGGGTCTGCCATGAAAGCAGCTTTCTCACGTTCGAGGATTAATAATCCGGTGTAGGCTGCGCCTAATGTTCCGCTTACGCATAAAAGGTCGTTGGCTTTGGCTCCGTCGCGATAGACGATGGCATCTTTCTTCGCTTTGCCGATAACAGTTATTGAGATAAAGAGTCCCGACTTACTTGCTGTGGTGTCGCCACCGACTAAATCGACTTTATAAGTGTCGCAGGCTAACTTGATTCCTGAGAAGATTTCTTCAACGGCTTCTACTGAGAATTTGCTTGAGATGCCCATGCCGACGACAATTTGAGTCGGTGTTCCGTTCATGGCATAGATGTCGGAGAAGTTCACGACAGCTGCCTTATATCCCAAATGCTTCAAAGGCATATATGTCATGTCGAAGTGAACGCCTTCTATGAGTACGTCGGTAGAAACCAATGTCTGTTCGCTTTTATGGTCGATGACAGCAGCATCGTCGCCGATACCTTTTATAGTCGATTTGTTATAAGTCTTGATGTCTTTGGTTAATCTGTCGATGAGACCGAATTCACCAAGTTCTGACAATTCTGTCAATTCTATTTTTTCGTTTTCCATAGTTGTTTAAGTCAACGGACAACAGTCAACAGACTTTGTCCTGTTTTTTTAATTATTAATTCCGTTTAGGATAAGAGCGTTTTGATAGTCTTCTTCTGTTATAGTATAAAGAACTTCAAAACAGCCTTTGCTTTCGTTGGATATTATTTCCCAACATGATTTGTTTCCAAATGATTTCTCGAATTTTTCATATGCCTCGTAATTAGGCATATATTTAATGCTATCATCAAATATAATATAAGAATCATGATGCAAGAAATCATTGTCATTGCCTTTGTAGAATTGTGAGACACCCAATCCTTCGTAATGATAAACTGTTTGAGTTTCTCCTGGAGCTATAGTAATTATAGAGTCATATTGATGCTCGATAGTAGCATAAGCTTTGATTTCCTTATCTAAATTATTTTTTACTTTATGGGTTTCTTCTAAATAAGGATCACACGATGTCAATAATACTATTAAAGAGAAGATAGCAATTACTGATGATTTTTTGAATATTTTTTTCATGACAGAGAATTTTATTAATGAATGTTTTTAACAATCTTGGTGGTAGATGAACTTTCATCTGCAAAAATCTTTACAAAATATATTCCTTCTGCAAAATCGCTCATGTCAATTCTGACGTCTCCTGATTTTTTCTCTGAATATAATTTTCTTCCGAAAACATCATATATCTCAACCAATTCAATATTTTCAGCTTCTATATTGATGATATCTTTGACAGGATTTGGATAGATATTGTATGCTATGTTGTTTTCCACAACTGATGTGACATTAATTTCATCGTAACTATATTCACATTCATCTGAAACAATGTACTCTCCATAATCTCCCAATTGATATTCTGTATATCCTGTAATCATATTGTTGTGAGTTGGATAAATATAAATGTATTCTTCGAAGTCATTGTAATAATGAACGATGTCGTTGCTGATGTTAATGTCGTGATGATATTCTTTTCTCCATTCGACTGTGCCGTCTTCGTCGCATTCCTTTTCCATGATACAATTACCATGTTCATCATATTCATAAATATACACATCATACAAATATTCTTCACCATCTTCATAAAAGTACCATTCTTCTCTAACCATAAGCCCGTTTTCATAATCATATCTGACGATGTCTTCTACAATATATCCAAAGCCTTCATTGTATAAGTAAACATCTTTAATTCTCAAACCTTTATCGTTGTAAGAGAATTCCATTTTCTCAGAATACTCATCATCATAAGTACTTGTAGCCTCAACGCTTGTCATGAGATTGTTATCATCGTATGTGTAAGTGACTATATATTCAAGCTCGTCATAAAAATAAGAGTCGCCTTGGATTATTTGTCCATTGTCGTTATATGTATATTCTTCATGATTTGAATATTCAATTTCATTATCGAAAAGGCTATAATACACTACTTTTACAAGTTGTCCTAAATTATCATAAAACAATGAATCTATAGAAACGTAAGTGTCATACGGAGATTCATAAGTTATTTTCTGACATATAGGTTTTGTACTGTTTTCACTTTCGTATGTGTACAAAATCTCTTCACCACTTGTAGAATAGATTCTGTTAATGCGGTATTCTGTTTCGTTTCTCTGAGCCAATACTGGCAATGCTAAGATCAGCAATAATGGTAATAAAAACTTTTTCATTTGTTTGTTTTTTTAAAATTACATCAATTTCTTATATTTAAACTTCTTAGGTGCTGTGTTGCCAAGACGTTTGATCTTGTTTTCTTCATATTCTGAATAGCTTCCTTCGAAGAAATATACTTGTGAGTCGCCTTCGAAAGCGAGGATGTGTGTTGCGATTCTGTCGAGGAACCAGCGGTCGTGAGAGATGACGACGGCGCATCCTGCGAAGTTTTCGAGACCTTCTTCCAAAGCACGTAATGTATTAACGTCGATGTCGTTGGTAGGTTCGTCGAGGAGAAGTACGTTGGCTTCTTGTTTCAATGTCAACGCCAAGTGCATTCTGTTACGTTCACCGCCAGACAATACGCCGGCTTTCTTCTGTTGGTCGTTGCCGGCGAAGTTGAATCTTGAGACGTAAGCTCTTGAGTTCATGGTGCGTTTGCCAAGTTGAATCAACTCATTGCCGCCGGAGATGACTTCCCACACTGTCTGTTCTGGGTCGATGTCGGCATGTTGCTGATCGACATAACCTGTCTTGACTGTTTCACCAACTTCAAATGTACCTGAGTCTGGTTTTTCTAATCCCATGATGAGACGGAACAATGTTGTCTTACCTGCGCCGTTAGGTCCTATAACGCCTACGATGCCTGCTGGTGGGAGACTGAAGCTGAGGTTTTCGAATAATAATTTGTCGCCGTAAGCCTTGGTGATGTTCTTAGCTTCGATGACTTTATTGCCGAGGCGGTCGCCATTAGGGATATATATTTCGAGTTTTTCTTCTTTTTCTTTGACGTCTTCGTTAAGAAGTTTTTCGTAAGAAGCGAGACGTGCCTTGCCTTTAGCCTGACGTGCCTTAGGTGCCATTCTGACCCATTCGAGCTCGCGTTCCAAAGTCTTGCGGCGTTTGCTTTCTGATTTCTCTTCCATCGCCATGCGGGCGGTCTTCTGGTCGAGCCATGATGAGTAGTTGCCTTTCCATGGAATACCTTCGCCGCGGTCGAGTTCGAGAATCCAGCCTGCTACGTGGTCTAAGAAGTAACGGTCGTGGGTTACAGCGATGACGGTGCCTTTATATTGTTGCAAGTGTTTTTCGAGCCAGTTGATAGCCTCAGCATCGAGGTGGTTGGTAGGTTCGTCCAACAATAAGATGTCTGGTTCTTGGAGAAGGAGACGTACCAATGCGACACGGCGACGTTCACCTCCTGAGAGGTTTTTGACGAGCGCATCACCGTCAGGACAGTTGAGAGCGTCCATAGCTCTTTCCAACTTGCTATCCAAATCCCAAGCGTCGTGCTGTTCGATCAAATCGGTGAGACGTCCTTGTTCTTCAACTAAGGCGTTCATCTCATCGTCGGTGAGCTCTTCCATGAAACGAGCGTTGACTTCTTCATATCTCTTCATGATGTCAACAATCTCCTGGATGCCTTCTTGAACAATCTCTTTTACAGTTTTTGTGTTGTCCAATTCTGGCTCTTGTTCCAACAAACCAACAGAATATCCTGGTGAGAAAACGACTTCGCCATTGTATGACTTGTCTTTGCCAGCAATGATTTTCAATAAGGTTGATTTACCAGAGCCGTTCAAACCGATGATACCGATTTTAGCTCCATAATAAAATGATAAATAAATATCTTTTAAAATCTGTCTGGTAGGTGGAATTATCTTGCTTACACCAACCATCGAGAAAATAATCTTTTTATCGTCTGCCATAATTATTTTGTTTAAAGTTTAAGGTTTAAAGTTTAAAGAAGTTTGAGGTTTAGAGTTTAAAGTTTATCTTGATTCAACCTTAAACCTTAAGCATTAAACCTTAAACCAGATTATTATTAATTTTCAATTTTCAATTTTCAATTTCATCTCATCTTCCATAATCTTCGTCGCCATTCCCCAGTCATAGACACGATGTACGAAATCGTATCCTTTTTGAGCCAAGGTGTCGGCTTTATCTTTATCTGTAAGAAGCGTGATGATATGTTGAGCGAGTTCTTGTTCGTTGTTTCCTATTAGAATCTCTTTGTTTTCTTCAGCGTGCAATGAATTGTTGGCCAATGTCGTCGTTATGCATGGAAGTTGCATCGACATTGCTTCTAAGAGTTTGTTTTGAAGTCCTGTGCCTATTCTCATTGGAGCGATGAAAATCTTGCTTTGAGCGTAAGCGTCTCTCATATCGTCAATCCATCCGCTTATTATAATTTTATCGGAAGCGGCTTTCTTGACGCGAGGGTCTGGCGTTGCACCAGCTACATATAATTTTACGTTTGGAAGTTGTTTCCACACTATTGGCAATATCTGGTTTGCAAGATATTCAACAGCATTGACATTAGGTGCGTACGACATATTGCCTGTGAAGACGATGTCGTATTTCTTTTCACACTCGCGTGGAGTATAATACTCATGGTCAACGCCGTTAGGAACGATGAGAATCTCGTCTTTTTTAGGATGGTCGATGTGAATTCTGTCGGGAATGCTTATGATAGTCTTGATGTCGAAATCGTTGAAGATGTCGTGTTCATAACGTCTAAGCCTTTTATATTCCATATTGAAGATAGGTTTGAGATAAAATGGAGCTATCTCATATCTTCTCTTCATTCCCATCGAAAAGACGTCTTGATAGTCAATGGTTTTTGGAGTTTTTTCTTTACGGATGTATTCTGCTATTCTAAGCAGCTGACCGAAAATCATATCGGGTTTATGTTTTTCGATAAGATTATGAATTTCCTTATGAGCTTTTTTGTTGTAAAAATATCCGCATTGAATAGGGACGCCTTTAAAAAAGGCCATTGCCATATTGAATAATATTGATATTTTGCCTAAGTCGATGAAATTTATTGATGTGCAATATGGTTTGAGAGCTTCGAAAGCCTCATCTTTATTAGATTTTTTGTCAGATAAAGCACATAAAATCACCTCGTTGTTTTTGGCGAGTTGCTTTATCTGGTTGAAAGCTCGCAACTTATCGCCTTTTTCGAGAGGCCACGGTATTCTCGGCAACAATACAAATATTTTCATAATGCTTTAATTGTTTATATATGTAATATCTTTTTTTGTTTTTCTGATTTCATCGTAGAAAATCAACAGTCTCTCTATGATTTTCTTGTTGTTGTAAACTTCTTCTACAAGTTTGCGTGCATTCATGCCAATTCGTTGAGCTTCTTTTGGTTGCTTGATGATTTTGTGAATCACTTCTGTCATTTTCGCAGCAGTGTCGGCGATGATGATGTTTTCATATTCCGAATATTGGATGCCTTCCGCTCCAATCATTGTAGTTATGACGGTTCTTCCCATTGCCATTGATTCAATGATTTTAATTCTTATTCCGCTTCCTGACAAAAGAGGGACTATGGCTATGTCGTTGTTTCTTATAAATTCTTTGGCGTCAGCTACTTCGCCTAATACGTTGACGTTTTTTTTCTTTAGTTTCATCAGCCATTTGGGCATGTGACGTCCTGCTAAATTTAAATTAAGGTTAGGTTCTCTTTTGCTTAATTTGTCCCATACATTATTCAGGAACCATGAAATTCCTTCCTCGTTAGGCATCCAGTTCATTGAACCGATGTGATACAGTGATGGCATGTCTTTTACTTCATAATGTGGTTCGAAGTTGTCGGGGTTAACGCCATATGGAATGTCTATTACAGGCACTGCTGTCTCTCCTCGGAAAAACGCAGCGTCGCGGTAAGTTATGGCTGCTATGCCATCGACTTTGTTTATGACATTTAATTCATATTTCTTTAATGTTTTTACTAAATGGTTGATGTACCATCGTTTTGGAGCGAATTTAGTTTTTTTTGCGATTCTGTCCCAAATGAGATGTTCGACATTATGAGCGCGCAATACAATCTTAGCATCGGAGTTTTCTCTTATAGTCTGAATGTATGGAGCCATATAAACCATCTCTAACTGGACAATGTCGTATTTGTCTTTTTTGAGAATCTCTATAAGCTTGTCTGTGAAATTGCTGGAAATGAATCGTTTCACATGATATGACTCGTCGGAGAAGAGATTCTTGAAAGCTTCAAAAGGTTTAATTCTTAAATCAACGTCAACCAATTCGATGCCTGTTTTTTGTCTGTATTCTTTTGGAATATCATCCTCTTTGATATGATATTTCTCGCTATTGACAGCAAGTATCTTGACTTTATGACCGGCTTCAAGTAATCCATTGACAATACTGTTCATTGCCATTGGTCCGCCTTCGCTTGGCGGGAAAGGTGACTTGTTGCATAGCATTAAAATATTCATAATCTGTGTTTTATAGTTATTTTTTTTTAAATATCTTGTTAAATGTCTTTTTCCAACTTTCTCCGTCGAGAATGCTTGAATCGGTTGTGGCTTTTACCGTAAGGAAGATTCCCATTGGTAGTATTATGATTGACGAAAGCCATACGCCAATGAAGACAGGAATATCGCCGGCTATCGCAATGCGCTGACTTGTGATAGTAATGATGTAATAAATCACGAAGAATATTACGCTTATTACTATAGGGAGTCCGAGGCCGCCTTTACGGATGATGGCTCCTAATGGAGCTCCTATGAAGAAGAAAAGGAGACATGCGATGCTGAGCGAGAATTTCTCATGCAAGACCTGCTGGTGTTTCCTGATATTGGTCTCTTGTCTTTCAAAGTCTTTGATGTTCAAGTCAATATTGTCAATTTGATTTTTTGTGGCTGTAATAGCCATATTGACAATAGATTCTTGTTCTTTTTTGCCGAAGTTTTCTAATAATGGCCATTTGAACACTGTGATGGTATCGAGTTCGGCTTTTTTCCCTTTGCTGTGGTTGTTTGCTTTGGTGTCGTCTTTTGATGACAAATGTTGAAGTCTGTTCTTGAAAGATTTTTTGAACGAGCCGTGTCTCTCCGCAGAACTAAGTTCTAAGGAGTCGATGGCGACAACCAATTGGTTGATGTTGAGCATTGACTGATGTCCTTTCATGGAACTCTCGTCGCTTTCTGTCATGCTGAAATCGGAAATGTCGAAGCTGACAAACTGTTTTTCAAAAGCCATAGTCTCGAAAGGCCTTTTTGATTTATAATCTTTTTCGTCAACGATTTCGCTATAATTAGATCCATCATAAAGAGTGAATACAATTTCTTTCTGGCTCGGAGCTAATGCTATTGTCGCAGAATCGGCGGTCGTTACTTTAATGTTGCCTTTGTATTCGGTGTGGTCGTAAATCAAAACGTCGTATAGAGTGTTGCCGTCAATGCCTTTCTTTCCAGCTCTAATTGTATATCCGTCAATACCTTTGTAAAACATGCCTTCAGGAATGTCGAATGACATTTTTTGTTTTCTTACGTCTCGTAATAGTGTTTTGGATTTTAATGTAGCGACAGGCAGTACGTTGTTGGAAAAGACGAATGCTACGAAACTCATTATGATAGAGAAAAATAACAAAGGACGCATTATCTTCCATACGGAAATTCCGGAGGCTTTCATGGCAACAAGCTCATAATATTCGCCTAAATTGCCGAAACACATCAATGAAGATAACAATATCGCAAGAGGCAATGCCATTGGAACGAAAGTAATTGATGTGTAGAACATTAATTTCCCCAAAACATCAAATCCTAATCCTTTGCCGACGAGGTCGTCTAAGTAGCACCATAAAAATTGCATGAGCAAAATGAATACGGCGACAAAGAATGTGAAAATGAATGTGCCTATAAACGAACGCAATATGTATTTGTATAGTTTTTTCAAGACTTTTCGAAATTACGTTTGCAAATATAACTTTATTTTTTTTTATAACGACGTGTCAACATTGACAAATATTTCTTTTTTTTGCATAAAAATTTACGTTTATGGAAAATAATATTTTTGATTTTTTTAAAGAAATTAATGTAAGTATAACTATCTCTGACACAGAGGGTAATGTCCTTTATATGAATGATAAGTCAAAAAACGTTTTCGGCGATATGGTTGGAAAAAACATGATGTCGTGTCATAAACAATCGTCGCAGGAAACAATAAAGCGTCTCGTTGATGAAAAAGGCACTAATGTTTACACAATTCAGAAAGGAGATGTGAAGAAAATGATTTATCAAACACCTTGGTTTGTTGATGGAGAAATTAAAGGCCTCGTCGAATATTCAATCATTCTTCCTGACGATATGCCACATTATGTTAGATGAAAATTGAAAGTTGAAAGATGAAAATTATAAAGCATATTCCTAATTCCATAACATGTTGCAACCTTTTGTCTGGTTGCGTGTCAATATTGTTGACGACTAACGGTCATTTAGAACTTGCTGGACTAATGATATTTATTGCGGCTATCTTCGATTTCTTTGATGGTTTTGCTGCTCGTCTTCTCAAGGCTTACTCTCCTTTAGGCGCACAGTTAGACTCGCTCGCTGATGTCGTCTCTTTCGGAGTGGCTCCGTCATTCATAATGTTTTCTTATATAAGTAAACTTGCTATTAACTATTTTAGCCTTAGAATATTAGGTATCAATGTGTTGCCATTCATGGCTTTATTCTTGGCAGTGTTTGCTGCATTGCGCCTCGCTAAATTCAATATCGACGACAGACAAACAACTTCATTCATAGGACTTCCAACTCCAGCGATGGGTATTTTCGTCGCTTCTCTGCCATTAGCATTGTTAAATGAATCATTTACATTTATGAAGGTTCTTATGAGCAGTCCAATGTTCGTATGTGCTATAGTGGTAGTGTTCAGCTATTTGATGGTAAGTGAGATTCCTTTCTTCTCGTTGAAAGTCAAAAGTTTGAAGTTCAAGGATATAAAACATATCTACGTCTTGGCGGCATTCGCTGTTATAGCATTTGTTTTCTTGGGATTGGCGGCAATTCCGTTTGTGATTTTGTTCTATATCGTTGAAGCGATGTTTGTTAAGACGACAAATGAAAAATAGAGACGCAATGTCTCTATTTTTTTTATTCAGAAATTATGATGGAATCACCAACTGTTTTTGCAATATAACCAAATTTTCTGAGTTTTCTGAATCTTTAAAACTCTTTTCTTCTTAATTCAAAATTGCTTCCAAGATAATGTGAGCGTACGACTTCGTCGTTGGCTAATTCTTCTGGTGTTCCTGTTTTAAGTACTTTTCCTTCAAACACCAAATAGGCTCTGTCGGTGATTGATAATGTCTCGTTTGCGTTATGGTCGGTGATGAGAACGCCGATATTCTTGTTTTTTAATTTTGCTACGATACGTTGGATGTCTTCCACGGCTATAGGGTCAACGCCGGCGAAAGGCTCGTCTAAGAGTATGAATTTAGGGTCAACAGCCAAGGCTCTCGCTATTTCTGTTCTGCGTCGCTCGCCGCCAGAGAGCTGTATGCCCTTGCTTTTCCTGATATGTTGTAAACCGAACTCGTCTAACAAAGATTCTAATTTTTCGGCTTGCTGTTCTTTGGTCATGCCTTTTTTGAACTGCATCACGGAGGCTATGTTGTCTTCAACGCTAAGCTGACGGAAAACAGAAGCCTCTTGCGCAAGATATCCTATCCCGAGCTGAGCTCTCTTATACATGGGAAATTGCGTTATGTCGTCGTTGTCTAAATAAACATGACCAGAAAACGGCTTGATAAGACCTACTGTCATGTAAAAAGTCGTTGTTTTACCTGCACCGTTAGGGCCTAGCAGACCAACGATTTCTCCTTGTTTTACTTCAACGCTTACTCCTTTTACTACAGTACGATTGTTGTATTTCTTTACTAAATTATCGGTTCTTAATATCATGGTTTAGAGTTTATGGTTTAGAGCAGTTTATAGTTTTTAATTGATAGCTTAAAGTTTATTGTTAATAGCCAAAAGCCAAAGGCCAAAAGCTATAATATTCCTTCTTTAATAATGTCATGAATGTGAATCATCCCGACATAGTTGCCGTTTTCTAATACAGGCAGTTGTGTTATTGATTTTTTCTGCATAAGTTCGAGGGCGTTAACGACCAAATCGTTTTTGTCTATCGTCTTAGGATTTTTAGTCATGATGTCGGCTGCTTTCACCACATCTATGTTAGGATGTTTCATCAGCATTCTGCGGAGGTCGCCGTCGGTGATGATACCTGACAATTTGCCCTCGTTCATCACTGCTGTTGCTCCGAGGAGTTTTTCGGAAATTTCTAATATCACATTTGTCATGATGTCGGATTCGTCAACCATAGGGATGGCGTTTTTGACACATACGTCACCTACTCTTAGATAAAGTCTTTTTCCCAAAGCGCCGCCTGGGTGGAATCTGGCGAAGTCTTCTGAGCTGAAGCCTCTGCATTTTAACAAGGCGATGGCAAGGGCGTCGCCCATCACTAATTGCGCTGTGGTGCTGGCGGTAGGAGCGAGGTTGTTAGGACAAGCCTCGAAAGGCACTGTGGTGTCGAGGACGAAATCGGCTTCCGCTGCGAGATATGATTTTGTGTTGCCAACGATGGCTACGAGTCTGTTTTTCCTTATTTTAATAAGTGGAGTGAGGACTTTAATTTCAGGTGTCTCTCCGCTTTTTGAGATAATAATTACAATATCTTCGTCTCTAATGATGCCAAGATCACCGTGGATAGCATCGGCCGCATGCATGAATACAGCCGTCGTTCCAGTGGAATTTAAGGTCGCAACGATTTTTTGTGCGATATTTGCACTCTTTCCAATGCCAGAAACTATCACATTTCCCTTAGAATTTAAGATTAATTCAACAACTTTTGTGAAATTATCCGTTAAAAGCTCTTTTAATCCTAATATTGAATTGGCTTCTGTATCAATTACTTGTAATGCGATTTCCTTTATGCTTTCCATATTTTTTAAAAAAATTATTTTTTTTCTTGCATCTTTAAAATTAAAAATCATAACTTTGTCAAAGAGACGAATGATAAATTTTACTTTGAACAAAACTTTGCAAATATAAATAAAATTTCATTGAAGAGATTATGGCAAAAAATAATGAAAAAAGTTTGCACGATTTATTGAAAAATGTTTTTGGTTTTGAACAATTCAAAGGAAACCAAGAAGATATTATAAAAAGTATCCTCGCAGGAAACAATACTTTTGTTCTTATGCCTACTGGCGGCGGCAAGTCTTTATGTTATCAGCTGCCAGCTTTGATGAGTGAAGGAACTACTATCGTTGTTTCACCATTGATAGCCTTGATGAAGAATCAGGTTGATATGATCCGTAATTTCGGCGCAGATAGTGGCATCGCTCATGTTATGAATTCCTCGCTTTCCAAAGCGGAATTGCTTCAGGTTAAGGAAGACCTTTCAAGCGGAAAAACAAAACTTCTTTATGTGGCTCCAGAATCTCTCACAAAAGAAGAAACCGTTGACTTTTTGCGAGGCTTGAAGATTTCGTTCTTTGCCATCGATGAGGCTCACTGTATATCCGAATGGGGTCATGACTTCCGCCCTGAATATAGACGCTTGAGACCTATCATCAATGCTATCTGCCCAAAATTGCCTGTGATAGCTCTTACCGCTACAGCAACAGTAAAGGTGCAGAAAGATATTTTGAAAAACCTCGAAATACCAGATGCTAAAATCTTTAAGTCTTCTTTCGACAGATCTAATCTTTATTATGAAGTAAGATCTAAAACTAAAGATGTTGTTAAAGATATTATCAAATATATTAAAAATAATCCAGGCAAGTCGGGAATCGTTTATTGCTTGAGCCGTAAAAAAGTTGAAGAACTCGCTGAAGTACTCGTCGCTAATGGCATCAGAGCTTTGCCTTATCACGCAGGCCTCGATAGCCAGACTCGTCGCGAGAATCAAGATAAATTCTTGATGGAAGAAGTGGATATTATCGTCGCAACTATCGCTTTCGGCATGGGAATCGACAAACCGGACATTCGTTTCGTTATACATCACGATATTCCAAAGAGCCTTGAAGGTTATTATCAAGAAACAGGTAGAGCCGGACGTGACGGAGGCGAAGGCAAATGTATCGCCTTCTACGATTATGAAGATATTCATAAGTTGGAAAAATTCAATAAAGGCAAGGATGTAGCTGAACAGGAAATAGCAAGAGAACTCCTTAATGAGACCGTCACCTACGCCGAATCCTCAGTGTGCCGTCATAAACTTCTGTTACACTATTTCGGCGAATCTTATGACAACGAAAATTGCGGCGCATGCGACAACTGCGTGAATCCTAAAGTGCGCTTCGATGGAAAAGAGGACGTGAAACTCGTTATCGAAGCTGTCCTTTCTACTAAACAATTATTCAAGACTAAACATATAGCAGAACTGCTCATCGGTAAAGCTACTGGCGACATTATCACTGCTAAACATGACACTAACGAATTCTTCGGAGCAGGTGATGACAATGATGAAAAATATTGGACATCAATAATTCGTCAGGCTGTCGTCAATGGATTGCTGACTAAAGATATTGAAGAATACGGCGTTTTGAAAGTGTCTAAAGAAGGTAAGGATTTTATCAAGAAACCTTATCCTATCATGGTGGCTAAAGATCACGATTACGACAATCCTGAAGAAGACGAATTTGATGAAGAAAGAATAGCTTTCGGCAAAGATAGCGGAACCGACAAGACTTTGTTCGCTATGCTGAAAGACCTTCGCAAGACAATGGCTAAGAAAATGAATCTGCCTCCTTTCGTCATTTTCCAAGACCCTTCTCTCGAAGATATGACAATCCAGTATCCAATCACAATGGATGAAATGACTCAGATTGTCGGCGTAGGTCAAGGTAAAGCGCAGAAATTCGGACAGCCTTTCTTGGATCTCATCAAAGAATATGTTGAAGAAAATGAAATCACTCGCCCTAACGATATGGTGATTAAGTCTTCTGTCAACAGATCTGCCTTGAAAATAAGTATTATCCAAAATATTGACAGAAAGATTCCTCTCGAAGACATCGCTCATTCTAAAAATATGGGCTTCGACGAACTTCTTACTGAGATAGAAAGTATCGTAGCAAGTGGAACTCGCCTTGATATAAATTATTATATAGAAGAAAATATCGACGAATATCATCAGGAAGATATTTTGGAATATTTCCGCGAAGCTGACTCCGATACAGTCGAAGACGCTCTCGACGCACTTGGCGTTAATGATTATGAAGAAGAAGAAGTCCGTTTGATGCGAATTAAATTTTTCTCCGAAGTTGGTAACTAAAAAGATTAAAATATTGACATTGTCGGTGTTGTTGCTTCTTTTGTCATGTGCTGATAAACATGAAAAAGTAACAGCACCGTCTGTTTTATTGTCAGAGAATGAGATGATAGATGTCATGACTGACGTTTATATTATTGAAAACGCCATAAACCATCGTCGCGGTAAAAACATAAAGGTTACTAACCTTAAAACAAAAGGCTTCGATGCGGTATTCTCTCATTACGGCATCAACGATTCCATATTTATGGACAATATGGATTATTATAACGATAATCCTGAGAAAATGAAAATAGTTATGGATTCCGTTAATAAGAATTTTCAAAGAATACAGAAAGAACTGAAGTCTAAGAAATAAAAAAAGAGCCGTACATCCTTGAATGACGGCTCAATTTTTTTGTTTTTAAATTTTATTTAGGGAAATTCATTATCACATTGATTTTACATTCGCTGCTTAATGTCTTTTTGACAGGACATGTCTCAGCTGATTTCTGTAATAATGTCTTCTCTTTGTCGGTATAAACTTGTGTGAAGTTGACAATGATGTTTATTTCTCCGATTCTGCGTGGCGCATCCGCCATCACTTTATCTACTTCTATGCTTAAACCTTCAAGGTTGATGCCTTTGCTTTCAGCAGTATATCCCATCATCGCCATCATACATGCTGCTAATGATGTTGCTGTTAAATCGACAGGAGAGAAGCCTTCTCCGTGACCATTGACGCTTAATTTAGCACCTGATAAATTGTGAGTGAACTCACTGCATAAGTTTCCTAAGTATTTTCCTGAGATTGTTGCCATAATAGTTTTTTTTTAGTTAGTTAATAATATTAGTTATATATGTACATTATTAATAACAAATATTATGCAATTTTGTTGTTAAAGAATAATTTTTTTATGATTTTTTATTTTAAAAAAAATATTATTTTTACGCTTTAAAATAAATTAACTTAAATAAACTTTTATGAAAAGATTTTTTGGTAAAATCAGCTTTGTAATTATAGCTGTCATTTCAGTGACATTCTTGTCATGCGGAGAGGAATATCCGAGTGAGGGTTATTTCACAATAGGAGAAAATTCATATAACATCAATGAGGCGAGACTTGAAGATACTGGTTTCGAAGATGGTTATTATCAATTACGTTTGACAATGGATAATACAGCTCATAATGATTTTCATTCAATTAATTTTTTGTTGTATTCAGAAGTAAATACATATCTTCCAAGTGCTACTTATAGCCCTTATTTGTATGACGGGAATTTCGAGCGCAAATTCAAACGCGGTGCTTGGGTTATGGGCAATGACATTGAAGGTGTGATAATGACAGGTACTGTCAAAACGACAAAGACAAATGATGTTTATACCATTCGTATAGATTGCGAAGATATAAATGGAACAAAAGTCACCGGATATTATAATGGTGAGATTAAGGTTGTGATATAATTTAGTAGCGATTATATAAAAAAAAGTAAGCGCCCGACGATATGTTGGGCGCTTACTTTTTAAGCATGAATATTTTGCTTTACCTGATCAATCTTTTTTTCTAAGAGCTATATAACCTAAGCCTAAGCCTGTGAGGATTGCCAAACCAGAACCTATAGGAGCGTTTTGGTCATCAGATGATCTTCCTTGAGGTAAACCTAATGCAACAGCAGCAGCATCTGCGTTGCGATATTCTTTTGTAGAATTACCTGACTTTGAATCGAAGAAAGCATCTCTGTTTTGTGCGTTGAGACAATTGGTGTTACCTAAAAGAGCAACTGCTAATAATACGATTGATAATGTTAATTTTTTCATTTTTTGTATGTTCCTTTTTTTAATTGTTTACAATAACTTTTTGTACTTGTGTGCCGTTTTCATCCATCAATTGGATAATATAAACTCCATTAGCCAATGATGATGTTGAGAGTTGACAGTTGCTGTCGTTAGTGTTGTATTTCATGACAGGACGTCCCATTACGTCATATACATGAACTGTAGCTGCGCCTTTCATATTGTCGATAATAATGCTGTTATTTTCTGTATAGAACGCAGCTTCTTGATTATTGTTCAATGATGCTTTCAAAATAAATCTTGCAGGATTATCGTTTACTGTTGCGAGGAATGTATAGCTTCCTGCCAACATATTTATTTCCTTATTGTTTTCTTTATCTAAGAGAGTGAGTCTGTTGTATTTGCGACCATTTGTGGAAACGCTGATTGTATATTCGCCCATTTTCTTTGCTTCGAAGTTGACAGGAATTTCTTCAACGTCTTCATCCATGAAAGCGACAGCGTAGTCTGTACCGTCAACAGGGACATAAACCATAGGAATTTCGTTGTTTCTATGTTCTATTTTATTGAGGCCAATACCTTCGTTGAAGCTGATATAAGCAACATCGCTATATTCTTTGTTTGATACATTAACACAGATTGAACCTTTGTCTGATCTTTTTGAAGAAGATTTATGTTCGTGACAGATTTTTATTTGACCAGTTTCATTTGCTTGAACGAGGATGCCTTCCAATGGTTTGATTTCATCTCCATCATTATATTTAACATTGAATGCGCCTGCATTACTTAACTTATAATAAGCCTTATAATAATCACCTGATATTATATTTTTATCGTCTATTATATTTTCTATTTTGATATTATGCATGAAAGGATTGCCGATGAGATTGAAACCTTTAAGATTTTCATCATCGCTTTGTGCTGTTAACGTGATTTCTTTATCAGCTATGTTTGGTGTACCTGTTATGCTGATTGTATAAATATCTTCTTCTTCTTGTGCATATATGTAACCTTTGCCTAAGGTTATAACAAATCCCGTTGCTTTATAGTTTCTCCAAAAATTCGAAGGTTCGTCATAGTAGAAAAATTCGTGTTTACTATCATCTGGCTTGAGGTTATGTGATGTTATTTCTGTAAATGGAGTGCTGATTGAGTACCAACCCTGAGTAATTATATTATTATTATCGATATTGTATTTGTTAATTTTCTTTTGCATTGTTATTACATTGCCTTCCTTTTCCTCTTGAACAATAAACTGGCCGCCATCTTCGATTATGATACTGCCGCCATCTTCGATTGTGAAACTTTTTACTTCAATCTTGTCACCGCCTGCAATTGTTGCTGCGGCTTTTATTATAACGTCTTTATCTGCTAATGCACTTACTACTTCTAATGCATTGTCTACGTCTTCTGGTAAACCAGACCAGTTTCTAAAGCTACTCATAGATCCTTCGTATTCAAATACAATAGGGGCTTCTGGGTCTTCTCCTTGGATGTTATTTGCATATGCGGACCAATAAGTATTAGTTTTATATTTGCTGACACATCCTTTTGGAACATTGATTTTTAAATCTGGGTTGTTTCCAAATGCATTATCTCCAATTGTTGGAGGTGTTTCTCTTTCGCAATGTAGTGTTTCCAAAGAATTGCCGAATACGTAATCTCCAATGGATGTTACAGAATTAGGAATAGTAATTTCTGTTATTGAAGTGTTATAAAATGCAATCGTTCCGATTGCTGTTATCGAGTTTGGAATATTAATGTTTTCTAGTGATACAAGATTATAGAAAGCTTCATCATCAATTTTTGTGACAGCATATTTTTTACCTTCGACTTCTATTTCACTTTTAATTTCTAATTTTTTTGGTGTACTTTCGGGACTATATCCAATAACTTTAGATGTTTTTGTAGGAACTATATACTTATATATAATACCATCAAAGGTTATTTCGGTTGTTTCTTGTCCAAACGTATTAAAACTAACAAATAATGCAGCAATAATTAATAATAATTTTTTCATTTCTAATAGATTTGTTTACATATTAATTTGGTCTGCAAAATTAAATAATTTTTTGCAATAAACTGAGAAAAAAATAAAAAAAATATGAATTAATTTTTGTGTTGTTTGTTAAGTCTTTTTGTCTTTTATTCAATTACTTAACTAATTATACTTTCCTGTAGGAAAATAAACAAAAAATCAGATGAAAATTTATAAATTATTGTGTTTTTTTATTAAATTCTTCCGGATTTTTCAATCATCTCACGCAATATATTATTAAATTCATGTCTTTCGTTGAGAGATTCTAAGCTTTGGTGCATTTTGTAGCACCAATGGTGTTCTGAGTTTGCTGGCACGTTTATCTGTTCTCTTTGTGTTTCGTCCCATCTGAAATCGCCGTCCATCGCTATGTAGTCTTGTATAGGAAGAATCGTTAACATTGAAGAGGAATCCAAGTGTTGTTCTATAATTTCTTTGCAAACGAATGGTTCTGCGAAATAAGGTGCGCCTTCGTAATGTCCTAACATTTCTCTGTAGAAACGGTTTGTCGTTTCACCGTTTTCTTCCCACCAGCCTCTCAGAGTGGAGGTGTCGTGAGTTGATGTGGTGTCAACGCTCAAGTAAGGATTGTTTTTAGGATTGACGAAGGTGTCGCAAGGATTTTTAGGCATTCTCTGCACTTCAAGGCTAAGAATGTTGAGCTGCTGCATGACATCTGGAACGCAGGCAGGAACCATGCCGAGGTCTTCTCCGCAAACAAGCATATCGCTCGCTTTTATTATTTCAGGCAGCTTCCTTAAAGCTTCTTCCTTCCATAACTCGTTGTTTCTGTGATAGAAATAATCGTCGTATAATTTGTTTATCTCGTTTTTCTGATATTCATCTAACTCGTTGTAAGAATGTGTGAATTGAAGAGCGATGCGAGGATGAACGATATTGTCGTCGTTTTTGTCTTTCAAAAACAATACTTCAGCAGCTAAAGAGAGAAGGCCGTTTTTGATTCTGTCATCTTTCTCGTCTGTTGTAGTCTGTTGTTTTTTTGAAAAATAATCAACAATTTTTCTTTGAGTGTTGAATTCTGCTTTTAATTCAAAATAGCTGAAAGAAGTCTCGTTGAGATATTTTTCTCTTACTTCATTGGTAAATTCGCCGAAATATTCATGTAGGAAATGACCTCTGATATAAGGTTTTGTCAGTCTGTCTTCGTTTGCTGACAACAGTCGGCTGACTTCAGACATCTGAAGTCCGATGGAGGGGCTGAAATATCCGAGCAGTCCTTGTGTTGATTCGTATGGAATTTCCCAGATGCGGAAGAATCCGAGTATATGGTCGATGCGATAAGCGTCGAAATAGCGGCTCATCTGGGAGAGTCGTTCGCGCCACCATTTATAATTGTCACGTCTCATCACTTCCCAGTTGTAGGTCGGGAAGCCCCAGTTTTGTCCTTCGGCTGCGAAGCTGTCTGGCGGAGCTCCCGCTTGTGAGTCGAGGTTGAAAAGATGAGGAGATGTACAGGCTTCAACGCTATGACGTCCTATGCCGATAGGGATATCGCCTTTCAATGCGATGCCTTTTTGATGAAGATAATCGACGGCGTCTTTTAGTTGTTTGTCTAAATGATATTGAAGAAAATGATATAATTCGGGCTGTTGGCCGTTGGCTGTTGGCTGTTGGCAGCAAAATGTTGAGTATGGTACGAGCCAATCTTTGTTGTCATCAAAGAAAGTTTTGTAGTCGTCTTGTTTTTTTATTTCGTTCCAAGTCTGGTCGAAAATCTTTCTGAAGAACTTGTCTTTTATTTTAATGACTTCAGGATAATCGACGAAGTCTTTAGAGTTTAATAAGTTGCGTTGTTCTTCGAAATAGATTCTGTCGTTTTCATTGGCAAGCCTTCCCATCATATCGATGTTGAGATATATTGGGTGTAAGGCTTTCGTTGAAATTGCCTTATAAGGATAAGAATTGCTCCAAGAGTCGTCGGTGCGAGTGTCGTTGATAGGTAGAATTTGTATTATTTTCAATCCTACTTTATCACACCAGTCGGCTAAAAGTTTCAAGTCGTTGAATTCGCCAATACCGAAGCTGTTGTCGCTTTTCAAAGAAAAAACAGGCACAGCGACGCCTGCGAATTTAGGACAGTCGCTAATGCCTTTTTTATTTTTCAGAAGCACTTTAAATGCTTTTGTATTGGAGAACTCTTGACTATTCATAAGATTCATAATGCATAATTCATCATTCATAATTGATTATGCATTGAGCATCATGAATTATGAATTGAATCTATTGTTTCACAGATATTGACGAAAATGTTTTCTATTGTTCCCACACCGTTGATAGGGTGGAGTATTTTTCTGTCTTCGTAGAAATGAAGGACAGGTTTAGTTTTGTTTTCGTATTCCACGAATCTGAAGTGGATAGATTCGATGTTATCGTCGGCGCGTCCGCTTGTCTTTCCGCGTTCGAGCATGCGTTCGATAAGGAGTTCTTCAGGCACTTCAAGACTAAGAACGCCGTTGAGTTCCATATTATATTTTTGGAATAATTCTTCTAAAATCTCAGCTTGTTTAACTGTGCGAGGGAATCCGTCGAAGAGGAAACCTTTGCTGTCGGAATGATTGATGATGAATTTCTCAATTATTTCAGCGACTATTTCATCGGATGCGAGGCCTCCATGTTCGATGATGTCTTTTACCTTCAAGCCTATTTCTGTACCTGCTGCCATTTCTGCACGAAGGACTTGACCTGTTGATATATAAGTGAGATCGTATCTTTCTTTTATATGTTCAGATTGAGTTCCTTTACCTGCACCCGGAGGTCCGAAGATTATTATATTTAGCATGATATATTTATTTTAACTAAGTATGTGATCAAAATTATTCTATGACTTTATATATTGAGCCGTAGTTTCTGCCGTGTTGGTTGTAGTCGAGACCATAGCCAACGATGAATTCGTTGCCGATATTCATTCCGATATAATCGATTTTGTAATCGAATTTGAATGAGTTAGGCTTGAAAAGCATTGTGGCTATTTTCACGCTCGCAGCTTTCATGGCTTCTAATTTATGAAGCAAGCAATTCATAGTGAATCCGGAGTCGATGATGTCTTCAATGATAACTACGTTGCGTCCTTCAATAGATGAATTTAATCCTATCAATTCTTTTACTTCGCAAGTGCTTTGTGTTCCATCGTAAGTGGCATATTTCACGAATGATGTTTCGCAGTCGATGGTTAGTTCTTTAAACAATTGAGAAGCAAACATAAAGGCACCGTTGAGCATTACAAGAAACAATGGGTTTCTGTCTTTGTATTCCCCATTGATTTGATTGGCTATGTCTTTGATGACAGCCTCAATCTCTTCTTGTTTTATGTAAAGCCTGAACTCTTTGTCAAGGACCTTTATAGTATTCATATTCAGATTTATCGATAATGATTAAATTCTCGTTTGCAAATATACGAAATTATACTTTAAAAAGATAAAATAATATATGAATTTGAAAATTTCAATGAAAAGGGAAAGTTGTTAGTAAGATGTGCTGATGTAAAGCTGTGAACATTTATCGAGTATTGTTGTTTGTGTGATAAAATTTAAAGCTTATGGATTCAAATAAAACAAAAAATGTTGCTAAGCTGAGTGTTTTCACTATAGCAATCATGAATGTTACGGCGGTTGTTTCCTTGCGCGGACTTCCTGCCGAGGCCGAATATGGTTTGAGTTCGGCATTTTATTATCTTTTTGCGGCTCTCGTTTTCTTAATTCCAACATCGCTTGTGGCGGCAGAGTTAGCGTCTATGTTCGCCAACAAAGAAGGCGGTGTGTTCCGCTGGGTCGGTGAGGCTTTCGGAAAACGTTTGGGATTTCTTGCTATCTGGCTGCAATGGTTTCAAAACACAATCTGGTATCCTACGGTGTTAACTTTCGGAGCAGTATCGTTGGCTTTCATCGGAATGAATCCAACACATGATATGGGATTGGCCGACAACAAGATTTACACCCTTATCGTGGTGCTTGTCATTTACTGGCTCGCTACATTCATCTCGTTGAAAGGTCTCGGCTGGGTTGGAAAAGTGTCTAAGATAGGTGGTCTCGTTGGTACTATCATTCCTGCAGGTTTGCTTATAGTTTTTGGTATATATTATTGGGCATCAGGCGGACAGATCCAGATGAACATGAGCGGAAGCTTCTGGCCTGACCTCGCTAAGTTGGATAATCTCGTCCTTGCTTCAAGTATCTTCCTGTTCTATGCAGGTATGGAAATGACAGGTGTTCACGTCAAAGAGATGGACAATCCTGCCAAGAGTTATCCTAAGGCAGTCTTCGTAGGTGCTTTCATTACTGTCATTATTTTTGTTCTTGGAACTTATTCGCTTGGTTTCATCATTCCTCAAGATAACATCAATTTGACACAAAGTCTTTTGATAGGTTTTGATAATTATCTTAAATATTTACATGTCTCATGGTTGTCTCCTGTGATTGCTGTCGCTCTTGCTTTCGGTGTTCTCGCTGGTGTTTTGACATGGGTGTCTGGTCCTTCAAAGGGTTTGCTCGTTGTTGGCAAAGCTGGTTATCTTCCTCCTTTCTTCCAAAAGACTAACAAACTCGGTGTTCAAAGTAACATCTTGATAATTCAAGGCTGCATCGTGACAATATTAAGTCTTCTTTTTGTCGTTATGCCTTCTGTACAAAGTTTCTATCAAATCTTATCACAGATGACAGTATTGTTATATTTAATAATGTATCTCTTGATGTTTGCTGCTGCTATTTATCTTCGTTACAGCATGAAAGATGCGCAACGTGACTTCCGTATCGGCAGGAGCGGCAACTTCCTGATGTGGATTATCGGCGGAGTTGGATTCCTTGGTTCATTATTAGCTTTCGTGTTGAGTTTCATTCCTCCTGGACAAATCTCGACAGGCAGCAATGCCGTCTGGTACGGTGTTATGTTCGGCGGATGTATCATTTTTGTGGCGGTTCCTTTTATAATCTATGCTTTGAGAAAACCTTCATGGCAAGATAAAGACTCACAAATCCAACCTTTCCATTGGGAGAAGTGAGGTTGTAAGTCTATGAGTCGATGAGTCGATGAGTCAATGAGTCGATGAGTCAATGAGTCAATGAGTCGATGAGTCAATGAGTCAATGAGTCGATGAGTCAATGAGTCGATGAGTCAATGAGTCGATGAGTCAATGAGTCAATGAGTCGATGAGTTTTAACTTATAGACTCATAGACTCATAGGCTTATAGACTTTAAAAAACTATTTGATACGTACTTCTGCTTCTTTGTTCGACGTATATTTTTCTGTCTTTGACGTAGTCTTTTTCGAGGCCTTCTTGATAATGTCGTATGGTGAAGAGCTGAAGTCCGTCGTTGTATTTCACTTTAAAAGCTTGTGAGAGCGCATCTGTGAGTTGGATGCGTTTCTTTTCGTTTTCATCGAAACATATTGTGAGGAACAGAGCCGATATTTGTGTCATGTTGGCATGTATGTTAAGCTCGTCCATAATATTAAATATGAGTGCACGGTTGTGCTCGTTCATGAAAGAATAGTCGCGAGCTGAGATGCTCATAAGTGTCTGTTTTTCTTTTACTATGAACGATGGTACATATTCTATGTATTCATCAGTTCCATCGATGATTGACGGTTCTAACTCTGTGTTCAAGAATGAACGTACCTTGAGAGGTATGTTTTTGTTCTGTAAAGGCTTAAGAGTGTTTGGGTGTATGATTGATGCTCCGTAGAAAGCGAGTTCTATCGCTTCGAAGTAGGAGAGATGTTCTATTTTTTGTGTTTCCTGGAAACGTTTAGGGTCGGCATTGCGGAGACCATCGACATCTTTCCAAATGGTTAATTCTTTTGCGTTGAGGCAGTTGGCGAAGATGGCGGCGGTGAAGTCGGAGCCTTCTCTTCCTAAAGTCGTCGTTGTCTTTGGCGAAGTGGAACTTGCGATGAAACCTTGTGTGATGTACATAGTTCCGTCATGATCGTCGTTGAGTTTGTCGATGCGGAGTCGGCAGTCGTCCCATTCTGGGTTGGCGGCGCGGAATCCGTGGTCGGTGATGATATAATCACGAGCGTCGATGAGTTCATTCTTGATGCCACATTCGTTGAGGTAGGCTGAAATTAAAGTCGTGGATAGCACTTCTCCGAAACTGACGGTGTTGTCATATTGATAATCATAGTCGAAACCAGTCTCTTGAAGACAAAGATATAAATCCAAGAAGAGATTTGTCATTGTCTCAAAGACAGGGTGATTGGTGTTGCCCTCGAAGAGGTCGTTCATGATATTCTCGTGATATTCTATTATCTCGCTGAGAGCGCTAATCTCGAGATGGCCGTTGTTTGCACGGAAGTCCGCCAAAACCTTCTCTATGGCGTTGGTTGTCTTTCCCATAGCAGATATGACGAGCATAAGCTCGTTTCTGTCTTCTTTTTCAAGAATGTTTTTTAAGTTTCTTACAGCGTTGGCGTCTTTCACTGAAGCGCCGCCGAATTTATATACTTTGCTTATCATTAGTTTAAAGTTCAAAAGCTTAGTTTTTTCACGAGGCAAATGTAAGAAAAAATAAATAACTATATCTCGCGGAGATGCAGAGATTTTTTGAATATTACACAGCGTCTTTGCGAGAGTGTTATTCTTCATAATTATTTACAATTCTAGTAATACCTTCTCTAAGTAGAGATACGTTGAAATTAATCAACAATCCGACATGTAAGTCTAATAATTTTAGGTATGTTAACAATTGTTTTTTGTGTACGGGTAAAACATTCTCAACGGACTTGAGTTCAATAACAACCTCTTCTTCAACTAAAATGTCTAAACGTAAATGATCTCCAACGTTAATTCCTTTATATTCAATATCAATAGGAATTTCGGAAATTACATTAAATCCTCTTAATCTTAATTCATGTACTAATGCTCTTTGATAAACAATCTCTAGTAATCCAGGACCTAAAAAATTATGCACTTCGTAGGCGCAATTTATAATCTCATAAGTTAAGTTGTTTGTTCTCATAAATTATGGTTTAAATTTTTGTTTGTTCTTTTTTCACGCAGAGTCGCGGAGTCACACAGAGATTTTGTTTTTTCATTCTGCGATGCATAGCGTCTTTGCGAGAGTATGTTGTTTGTTCTTATTGGTTGGTTTTTGGGGTATCGTTTTGCATAGCGAGAATACCAATATATGTTAAGGCTGATCGTTTCATAAAAAATGGTTTTAAAATTATACTGCAAATATACGATGTGAAAATCCAAAAGTCAAGAACTTTTTTCTTAAATGTTTTTAACATAAAAACCCCAGAATCTCAAAAGAAAGTTCTGAGATTCTGAGGTTCTGAAGTCTTGAGATTCTGACCTTTGTCCTTATTGACTTATTGACTTATTGACTTATAGACTTATAGACTTATAGACTCTTCTTCCCTCCGTGGTTGAAGCTTTGTTTCGGGTGGTTGTTTCTGTTGACTTCAACTCTGGATTGTGTTGGATAGCTTAGTTTCTCCAAGTCGGCGACAGCCATTCTGATGTCGGTCAAGAGCATGTCAGCCATGTCGCGGCTGAATCCTTGACGGCATACAATTCTCATGACAACACATTGCTCTAAATCCTTCGGCAATGTATACGCTGGAACCATCCAGCCGTTTTGTTGTAACTTGTATTGTAGGTCGTACAAGGTCCAGTTGGCGACTTTATCGTATTTAGGATTCAACGACCAGATGAACAGAGGGTTGACAAGTTCTGGGCTGTAGTTTTTGAACTGCGGCATTTTAGCGATTTCGCCGTGGAGATATTCTGCAATCTCCATGGAGTTCTGCTGTATAGCCTTGTATCCTTGGAAGCCCAATCTGATGAACTGATAGTATTGGCCCAAAACCTGTGCAGCAGGGCGTGAGAAGTTGAGACCGACTTGAGTGATGTCGGCGCCGAGGTAGTTGACGCTGAATGCCATTTCTGAAGGAAGGTATTTCTTGTCTTTCCAGATAACCCAACCCAAACCAGGATATACGAGTCCATATTTATGTCCTGAAGTACTTATTGACAATACGTTGTCTAAGCGGAAATCCCATTTGACGTGAGGTTTGAGGAAAGGCAAGATAAAACCTCCTGATGCGGCATCGACGTGTATGCAGAGGTTGTTGCCGGTCTTTTTGTTAAACTCAGTGACAGCCTTGTCGATGGCTTCGAAGTCGTCGTTCATGCCAGTCCAGGTGCAGCCTGCAATCGGCACGATGCAGATGGTGTTCTCGTCACACATCTCGATGGCTTTCTTAGGGTCTAATGTCGGGTTTTCAGTGGTGAGCGGCACTGTACGCATTTCTATCTGCCAGAGTTGTGCGAATTTTTCCCATACTACCTGATAGCCTGTAGAAATCACGAAATTAGGTTTGTCGTATGGCTTTCCTTGTTCCATTCTTCTCTTGCGCCAACGCATCCATGCTGCCACGCCGCCGAGCATACAGGCTTCAGAAGATCCGATGCCGAGAGCGCCGGTCTTCCATTTGTTGGTCTCAGGACTGTTCCATAAGTTGGCAAGTATGTTGATACATTTTTGTCCCATCACCGCGACACGTGGATATTCAGTCTCATCGATATAGTTGATGCTGATAGCCTCATTCATTAATTTTGTGGCATATTCATCCATATATGTTGTGACGAAAGTGGCGAGGTTGAGTCGAGGCTGTGTCTGTGGAAATGTCTCGTCCTTAACCATTTGATATGCAACTTGTGGAGTTGTAGGTGACTCCGGAATTCTATCCACCGGAGATGGATTTACCATCGCATCAGTTCCGAAGACATCGCTCTTGGCGTCTCCATGTCTGAAATTCAAATCTTTCATAATGTTGTTTTTTAAGTTTAATTGATATTGACTTAAAAACATTACGAAGAGATGAAAGTTTGTTTAAGATTTGTTAAAAGTTATTGCATAATATTTACACTATTTGCCTATTGTTCCAGATTTAAAAATATTATTTGAATTACTTTGTTTTAAATATTTGATAATCATGAATTTGTATTTGTGAAATTAGTTGAAAAAATATCGGGAAATATTTGTGTTTTAGAAAAATAATTATAAACTTTGTACCATTCTTTACATTATTTAGAAATTTTATAGATATTAATTCATTAAAATTAAATATTATGAAAAGGTTTTTACTATTTGTTGCAATGATAATCTCTGGATTGGGATTGTTTGCACAAAACATCGGCGACAATATCTCTATCGATTATGTACGCTATAAGTTGAAATTTACAGTAACAAGCGTTGAACCTGCAGAATGCGAGGTTGTTTGCGAGTCTAAAGCTTCGTCGGCCGCTATTGTGGCAAAAATACCTTCAACGGTGACCATAGGAGAAATGGATTTCAACGTGACATCTATCGGAGAAAGTGCTTTTTATAGTATGAATTTCTCTGGTGTTGAATTTCCTGACGGTCTTGTTTCCATAGGCAAAAACGCCTTTAACTATACTAGTTTGGTAAGCGTGGAAATACCAAATACTGTGGTGACAATAGGTGATTATGCTTTTCATAATTGTAATTTAGAAAGCATCACGTTTGAAGAAAATTCTCATCTTGCCTCTATCGGAGATTATGCTTTGGGAAGTTCTTATTCGAACACTAACCCTTTGTATGAAAGCATAGAAATCCCGAGTTCCGTTACTCATATCGGTAAATATGTTTTTCAAAATTGCACAAATTTAAAAACTGTTACCTTTGAAGATAATTCTCAGCTTGTTTCTATCGATGACTATGCTTTTTCTGCATGCGAAAATTTGGAGTTGATTGATTTTGGCGAAAATTCACAGTTAGATTCCATAGGACAATGTGCATTTTATTATGCTGGCATAAGAAGTATGGAAATTCCTGCCTTAGTAACATATATAGGAAAAAATGTCTTCGAATATTCAGGCTTGAGAAGTATTGTATGTCATGCTGTAACACCTCCTGTTGCAAAAAATGCTTTCTCAAATTCTTCACTCTCTGATATTTATGTTCCGGCGGAATCTGTGGAACTTTATAATAATGAATATCCATGGAACATATACAAAATTAATGATATTTCAAATTCTTCTGTCATTGTTGGCATGTATTCTACTATAGATTATGGTGAATATTCTTTGGATTTCATCATTACCGATGTGGAAAATGCAGAGTGTGGAGTTGTTTGCAGCAAGCATCCTGAAGTAATGACAACTATAACAATTCCATCGTCTGCGACAATTGATGGCATCGATTATAGTGTGACATCTGTTGAATACAAAGCTTTTAATGGCTGTGAAAATGTAATTAAAATAGAAATTCCAAATACAGTCACTACAATTTATGGTTATGCTTTTAATAATTGTTATAATTTAGAAAGTCTTGAATTGCCAAGTTCAGTTACTTCATTATCGGGTTCATATATTTTTGATTATACACTGAAGAGCTTGATATGTCATGCAGAAGTTGCTCCAAGTGCCGATTATTCTTCATTTTATGGTGCTAACAGTAATTTAGTGGTTTATGTTCCGTCGGCATCTGTGGAACAGTATAAAAATCATTATTTTTGGCATACTCGCACAATAAAAGAAATCTCTTCCTCATCGCCAGTTGAAGGTGCTTATGAAATTGTTGATTACGGTAATTATTCCTTGAGATATACAGTGAAAAACCTTGAAAATACAGAATGCGAAGTGGAATGTGTTGAGTTTCCAAGCGTTCCTACAGCAGTTGTGATTCCTTCAACAGTTAATATCCAAGGCGTTGAATTCAATGTCGCATCGCTTAAAAATGAAATGTTTGAAGATTGTGCTTATTTGACAAGCATAGAAATTCCAAGCGGTGTTACATCAATTGGAGGTTCTGTTTTTAGCGGATGTTCAAGTCTTGCAGATGTTACATTCGGAGAAAACTCTCAGCTTACAACGATTGATAGTTATGCTTTTGAGAATTGTTCAAGTCTTATAAGCATAGAAATTCCGAGCAGTGTTACATTCATTGGTAGTTCTGCTTTTAGAGGATGTTCAAGTCTTACAAGCATAGAAATTCCGAGCGGTGTTACAACGATTGGTAATTATGCTTTTTACGGATGTTCAAGTCTTGCAAGCATAGAAATCCCGAGCGGTGTTACATCAATAGAATATGCTGCTTTTTACGGATGTTCAAGTCTTACAAGCATAGAAATCCCGAGCGGTGTTACAACGATTGATAGTTATGCTTTTTACAATTGTTCAAGTCTTACAGATGTTACATTCGGAGAAAACTCTCAGCTTACTAATATTGGAACTAATGCTTTTCAATATTGTTCAAGTCTTACAGAAATAGAAATACCGAGCGGTGTTACATCAATAGAATATAATACTTTTTACAATTGTTCAAGTCTTACAAATGTTACTATTGGAGAAAACTCGCAACTTACTTATATTGGAAGTAATGCTTTTAGAGGATGTTCAAGTCTTGCAAGCATAGAAATCCCGAGCGGTGTTACATCAATAGAATATGATGCTTTTTACGGATGTTCAAGTCTTGCAAGCATAGAAATTCCGAGCGGTGTTACATCAATAGGAAATTATGCTTTTAGCTATTGTTCAAGTCTTGCAGATGTTACAATTGGAGAAAACTCTCAGCTTACGTCAATTGGTAGTTGCACTTTTTATAATTGTTCAAGTCTTGCAAGCATAGAAATACCGAGCGGAGTTACATCAATTGGTGAATCTGCTTTTTATAATTGTTCAAGTCTTACAGATGTTACAATTGGAGAAAACTCGCAGCTTACGTCAATTGGAACTAATGCTTTTAAAGGATGTTCAAGTCTTGCAGACATAGAAATACCAAGCGGTGTTACATCAATTGGAGGTGATGCTTTTTACTATTGCTCAAATTTGGAAACAATTAATGTTGAGGAAGGCAACACTGTATATGATAGCAGAGATAATTGCAATGCTCTTATAGAAACTGCAAGCAATACATTATTGTATGGCTGTAAAAATACTGTCATTCCAAACACAGTTACTTCAATTGGTAGTTGTGCTTTTTATAATTGTTCAAGTCTGGAAAGTATAGAAATTCCGAGCAGTGTTACATCAATTGAATGGGATGCTTTTAGAAATTGTTCAAGTCTTACAAATGTCACATTCGGAGAAAACTCTCAGCTTACATCAATTGGTGATTGTGCTTTTTACGGTTGTTCAAGTCTGGAAAGTATAGAAATTCCAAGCGGTGTCACATCAATTGGAAGTTCTGCTTTTGGTGGTTATAATCAACAGTTGTTGTTTGTTGTTATATGTCATGCAGAAGCTGTTCCTCAAACTGCTTCTGATGTTTTTGGTAATGGATCCAATATTACAATATATGTTCCTGAGGCTTCTTTGGAATTGTATAGAAATGCTTCGCCTTGGAATAATTATACTATTAAAAAATACACTGCTGCTGTATATGATATTACAACAATTGATTATGGTTCTTATTCGTTAACTTTTACGCCTTTAGATACTGTAAGTAATGAATGTGAAGTTATGTGTACAAGAAAACCTACTGTTAAAACAATGATAAGCATTCCTGATACTGTAACTTTAAACGGTGCAGATTATGTTGTGACATCAATAAGAGAAAATGCTTTTTATAATTGTACTGAAATGACGTGCTTGGAAATTCCAAGTACAGTTACATATATTGGAGATGAGGCGTTTGCTAGGAATAATTATTCCATTTTTAAAAGCTTGATATGTCATGCTGAGAATGTGCCGCTTACTGCTGTATCGGCATTCGATAATGTATATTGGGGCTTGGATGTTTATGTTCCGGAAGCATCTGTTGATTCGTATAAGAATACCAATCCTTGGAAAAATTATTATATCAACAAATATGAATCCTCGGCAGTAAATGGCTCTTCGGTAACTATTGACTATGATGACTATTCGTTAACATTTGTCGTAACAAATGAATATGATAAAAAATGTGAAGTTCTTTGTGCGAAAGAACCGGTTTCTGATAGTACGATAGTTGTCATACCAGCGTCTGTTACAATAGGGGGAGAGGAATTTGATGTTACATCCATTGGTAGTTATGCTTTCTACAATTGTTCAAGTCTTGCAGAAATAGAAATTCCGAGCAGCGTTATATCCATTGGTAGTTATGCTTTCTGCAATTGTTCAAGTCTTGCAGAAATAGAAATTCCGAGCAGCGTTATATCAATTGGAAATTATGCTTTTGAGAATTGTTTAAGTCTTGCAGAAATAGAAATTCCGAGCAGTGTTACATCCATTGGTAATAATGCTTTCTACAAATGCGCAAATTTGGAAAGCATTAATGTTGAGGAAGGCAACACTGTATATGACAGCAGAGATAATTGCAATGCCCTTATAGAAACAGCAAGCAATACATTGTTGTGTGGCTGTAAAAATACTGTTATTCCAAACACAGTTACATCAATTGGTAGTTCTGCTTTTTATAATTGTTCAAGTCTGGAAAATATTACATTTGAAGAAAACTCGCAGCTTGCATCAATTGGTAGTTATGCTTTTTACGGATGTTCAAGTCTTGCAAGCATAGAAATCCCGAGCGGTGTTACATCAATTGAATGGGGAGCTTTTTACGGATGTTCAAGTCTTGCAAGCATAGAAATCCCGAGCGGTGTTACATCAATTGGTAGTTCTGCTTTTAACGGATGTTCAAGTCTTGCAAGCATAGAAATACCAAGTGGTGTTACATCAATAGAATATGATGCTTTTTACGGATGTTCAAGTCTTGCAAATGTTACATTTGAAGAAAACTCTCAGCTTACGTCAATTGGTAGTTCTGCTTTTAGAGGATGTTCAAGTCTTGATAGTATAGAAATTCCGAGCGGTGTTACAACGATTGATAGTTATGCTTTTTACAATTGTTCAAGTCTTACAGATGTTACATTTGAAGAAAACTCTCAGCTTACATCAATTGGAAATTCTGCTTTTGAGAATTGTTCAAGTCTTGAAAGTATAGAAATTCCGAGCGGTGTTACATCAATTGAATGGGGAGCTTTTTGCGGATGTTCAAGTCTTGCAGATGTTACTATTGGAGAAAACTCGCAACTTACTTATATTGGAATTAATGCTTTTTACGGATGTTCAAGTCTTGCAAGCATAGAAATTCCGAGCGGAGTTGCATCAATTGGAAATTCTGCTTTTCAATATTGTTCAAGTCTTACAGAAATAGAAATACCGAGCGGTGTTACATCAATTGGTGGTTATGCTTTTTACGGATGTTCAAG
>JAZQVL010000008.1:0-4454 GCA_045631805.1 Bacteroidales bacterium
GTTATCGGTATGTACTCATTGTTCAACAATGTATTACCATTCACAATGGAAGTCAACCAATCATTCATCGCTGCTGTTTTGACAATCATCGGTTACTCAATCAACAACACAGTGGTTATCTTCGACCGTGTACGTGAAAACATCACATTATTCCCTAAGAAAGGCTGGAGAGAACTCTTCAACAGCGCAAACAACAGCACATTGTTACGTTCTATCAACACATCTGGTACAACAATCGTCGTATTGTTAGCAATCTTCATCTTCGGTGGTGAAACAATCCGCGGTTTCGTATTCGCATTGTTAGTTGGTATGATCGCTGGTACATTCTCTTCAATGTTCATCGCTTCACCTTTGGCATACAAACTCTTCAAAGGTAAAGAATACGATGCACAATTAGAAGCAGCTAATACAAAAAAGAAATAATTAAATAGGCTAAAGTTTAAAGAGCTCCTAAATTTAGGAGCTCTTTTTTTGTAGTAATGAAGTAATGAAGTAATGTAGTTTAGTTCCTCAGCTCCTCAGCTTCTTAGTTCCTCAAATTTTAATTCCTTAGTTCTTTAATTTCCAACTCCTAATTCCTCATTATTTTTAAAATCATATCATTTTTTTTCATACTTTTGTAACATTAATTACGTTACACCTTATAAAAGGTTTAAAAATGATAAAGAAAATATTTCTCATACTCATAGTCATTGTTTTAGGTACAGCAGGAGAAGCATCTGCACAACGTAGAAGCCCAAGCAAATCAGCCGACATTGCCTTCGAACGCAAGCAATATAACGTAGCTATAGAAAGATATAAAAAAGCATACAAAAAAGCTGGCAAGAAAAAACACGAAGAAGAACGCACACATATAACATACAGGCTCGCTGAATGTTATAGAATTACAGAAGCCACGAAGTTAGCTGAAGCACAATACAAGAAATTGCTTCGCACAGAATTTCCAAAAGAAAATCCGATAGTATATTTTCATTATGCAAACGTTTTGAAAAGAAACAAAAAATATGAAGCTGCGGCCGAATATTATGCCATATACAATGAACTATTTCCGGATGACCCAAGAGGATTCGCAGCATTAGAAGACATGCATCACATAGAAGAATGGATTGAATTTCCATCCAAATATGAAGTGACACGACTAAAGAAAATCAATTCCAAAGCTGCAGAACACGGCGTCGCTTGGATTTCAAACAACTACAACGAGGTCATTTTCTCATCAACGAGAGAAGGCGGAATCATCAAAGAAATAGATGCCATTACAGGACAGCATTTCGCTGATTTTTATGTAGCACGTCAGAACAAACAAGGCAACTGGGAAGAACCAGTCTTGGCTGATGAAGAAGGCATCAACTCGGAAGGCAGTGAAGGAACACCATTTATAACCAAGAACTTCTCGACAATGTATTTCACACGTTGTCCTAACTATAAGAAAAGAGAATCAGGATGCCAAATCATGAAGTCAACACGTTCTGGAAGCACATGGAGCGAACCTGTGACAGTGGAAATAACATCTGTTGACAGTTTAGATGTTGTTGGCCACCCTACTCTTTCGAGTGATGAATTGAAATTGTTCTTCGCCTCAGAACGCAGAAACGGAATGGGCGGCAAAGACATATGGTTTTCTGAAAGAGAAAGCACATCAGAAAAATTCGGCCGTCCAAGAAATTTAGGAGCAATCATCAATACTGAAGGTGATGAGCTTTATCCATACATGAGAAACGACAGCACATTATATTTCGCTTCTGACGGTCATGGCGGAATGGGCGGACTCGACATATTCGTAACGACATTAGATTCGTTAGGTGAATGGACAATACCCGTAAACCTCAAATCTCCAATAAATTCCATTGGCAACGACTACGGAATCACTTTCCATCCTACAGAAGAAAGAGGATTCTTCATCAGCAACAGAGATGTTAAAAACGGCCTTGACGATGATATTTATTATTTCATTGAACCACCTGTCTTATTTACAATAAGCGGCACTATTAAAAACCAAAGCAGCTTGCAATTCGTAGAAGGAGCCACTGTAAGTTTAAGCGGTTCCGATGGTTCCAACTACACGACAAACAGCAGTGAAAAAGGAACTTTCTTGTTCACCAATTCACAGATAAAACTTGACAACACTTACATCTTGACAATAGAAAAGAAAAACTTCTTCAGCTTTACAGACACTATAAGTACAGTAGGTCTTGAATTCAGCAGAGATTTTGAAGAAGAATATCAAATAAGCGTAATACCAGACGCTCCTATCGTATTGCCTGACATTTTGTACGAATTATCTAAATGGGAATTAAGACCACAATTTGAAGACTCACTCAGAGGTCTTATCGAATTATTACAAGTCAACCCTAACATTACCATTGAATTAGGTTCACATACCGATAGTCGCGACACACATGAAAAGAACGACATATTATCACAAAAACGTGCGCAGTCTGTTTGCGATTATCTCGTCATCAGAGGTATTGACCCATTCCGTCTTACTGCAAAAGGTTATGGAGAACGCATGCCACGCACTTTGTTAAAAGACTACACATATAAAGGATTCACAATCCCAGCAGGCACGACACTTACAGAAGAATATATCAAAGGATTGCCTAACGAGGAAACGAAGGAATTCGCTCATCAATTAAACCGTAGATCGGAATTCAGAGTAATCAGCAAGGATTATATTCCTCGCGAAAATATCAATGACGACCAAATGGCACGCGTCAGCACACGTCCAGAAGACAATATGGTAAGTTTTGTAATGAACAAACAAGGACATTTGTCATTTAACGCCATCATCAACGCCTACACTGAAAACATAACATACGACAAAGACTTTGGTTTTGGCGTATCACAAAAAGAAGTGATGAAATTATTGAACGACGGCGTCATTACAAAAGATGATTTCGTTGGAGACAACATCGAGAGAATCATCAAAATAGGAGAAGTCGCAGATCGTGCGCAATTCATCATCAAAGACATGTGGATTGCAAATCGCACAGTGAAAAATATAAAAGTAACAGTATATAATAATTTGAAAACAGATTGGCTTATTGGTGATAAGGTTCTCAAGGAATTTGGAGAATTCAACTTTGACACCGAAAGCATGAAACTCATATTTAATCAATAAAAGCTATGTCAGTAGAAAAGCGTTATCAACTTCGTGGTGTCTCTGCCGAGAAAGAAGACATTCACAATGCAATAAAGAATTTAGACAAAGGATTATTTCCTAATGCATTCTGTAAGATCATTCCTGACGTCTTAGGTGGCGATGATGAATTTTGCAACATCATGCACGCTGACGGAGCAGGAACAAAATCATCATTAGCTTATCTTTATTGGAAAGAGACAGGCGATCTCTCTGTATGGGCAGGTATAGCACAAGACGCAATCGTCATGAATACAGACGACCTTTTGTGCGTTGGTGCAACAGACAAAATGCTTCTTTCATCAACAATTGGACGTAACAAGAACCTCATTCCCGGTGAAGTCATTTCAGCTATCATCAACGGAACAGAAGAGTTCCTCGCAAAATTGCGTTCACTCGGATGCGGCATCTACCTCACTGGCGGCGAGACAGCCGACGTTGGCGATTTAGTTCGCACCGTAATCGTCGATAGCACAGTGACAGCTCGCATGAGAAGAGACGAAGTAATAGAAAACAACATACAAGCTGGCGATGTTATCGTAGGTTTCTCATCATCAGGACAAGCCACATACGAAACAAGCTACAACGGCGGCATGGGCAGCAACGGTCTCACCTCAGCACGCCACGATGTGTTAGGTCATTACTTGGCTGAGAAATATGCTGAAAGCTACGACCATTCAATTCCTGAAGATTTAATCTATTCAGGCCCTCATACACTGACAGAACCAACAGAAGTAGAAGGCGTTGACGTAGGCAAGCTCATCCTCTCCCCTACTCGTACATATCTCCCAATGATGGTTCCAATCTTGAATAACTTCAGAAAACAAATCAACGGTATCATTCACTGTAGCGGCGGCGCACAGACAAAAGTGCTTCACTTCACTAACAGCCTCCATATCGTAAAAGATAATATGTTCAAACTTCCTCCACTCTTCAGAATGATTCAAGAGTCATCTGGAACAGACTGGAAAGAAATGTATAAGGTATTCAACATGGGACATCGTCTCGAGATTTACACCAACGAAAAAGCAGCTGAAGAAATGATTCAAATAGCTAAAGAATTCAATATCGAAGCTCAAATAGTTGGTCATGTTGAAGCATCAGAGAAGAAACAACTTACAATAAAGAGTGAATTCGGCACTTTCGAATATTAATAAAAAATAACCTACCAAAGATGGAAATCATTGATAAGTTAGAAGATATAAAAACCAAATGGGAAACTTTGGGCGAGCAACTCAACGACCCTGAGATTATTGGCGACATGAAACGTTTCGTCAAGGTCAACAAGGATTATAAAGAGTTGGAACCTATTGTC
>JAZQVL010000009.1:0-23992 GCA_045631805.1 Bacteroidales bacterium
GTGCGATACTTGCGATACGTGGAAGTTGTCTAACTCCACGGATCTCACGTATCTACACGAAGCTCTCCATCACAATCCTACGTGCGATACTCGTGATACGTGGAAGCTGTCTGACTCCACGGATCTCACGTATCTACACGAAGCTCTCTATCACAATCCTACGTGCGATACTTGCGATACGTGGAAGTTGTCTGACTCCACGGTTCTCACGTATCTACACGAAGTTCTCCATCACAATCCTACGTGCGATACTTGCGATACGTGGAAGTTGTCTGACTCCACGGTTCTCACGTATCTACACGAAGCTCTCTATCACAAACTTACGCATGATACTTGCGATACGTGGAAGCTATTTGCTTTGCAAAGATACTATACAAAATAACAAAAGTCAAGAAAATAATTCTTAAAAATAATTAAGAAACAACAAGTTACAAATACAGAAGCGTAAATCTTTTTTAACAAAACCATTACTTCATTTTTTTGTTTGAAGTTAAAACTAATATTATGAAAAAACGTCAACAATTCCAGTCAATTCCATTTGTCTTTAGACTTTTGCCTTTAGCCTTACTATTTCTATTCCCACTGCGGCCATCAGCTCAGGAAAGCATTGATGTAGAAGTTGTTGTTCCAGAAAAGTGGCAAATCGACACCATTTTTCTCACCAACGACATCACTTATAACGAGTGGTGGAAAAAATTCAATGACCCTCTACTCGACTCTTTGATTACGTCTGCATTAAACAACAACACCAACCTTCATTCCATTGAAGCCGCTCTTGAAAAGTCAAGGTTGGTTTACCAACAATCCAAGAGTGTCTTTTATCCAAATTTAAGCCTTGACGCTCAATACAATTTAAGTCAAAGCAGCTTAAACTATTACGAAGAGACAAGCAGCGACCAAAACCGTACCAACGGATATTTAAATGCAGGTCTCAACGCAAATTGGGAGATTGATGTCTTTGGAAAAAACAGAGATAACGTCAGAGCCAACAAGAAATCGTACTGGGCAGCTGAGGCTGGTTACCAAGATGCTGTCATGAAGCTATGCGCTCAGGTTGCCACTGTATATTTCAATCTTCGCGCCTATCAGCAGCAACTCGTCGTTGCCAATCAGAACATCACCTCCGAGAGAAACATCCTCGACATCACCATCGCACGTTATGAGTCAGGATTAGGAACACAACTTGACGTATCACAAGCCAAATCTGTTTATTACAACACATCAGCCAGCATACCAAAATTAGACGCTTATATAACGCAATGCATCAATGAGCTAGCTGTATTATTAGGAACTTATCCATCATCTTTAGCCAACATCTTCAACAACATTGACGAACTTCCAAGCATACGACACATCATCAGTACAGGCATCCCTGCCGATGTTATCAGACGTCGGCCCGACGTACTCCAAGCCGAGTTGTTGATTGAAGCTCAAGCAGCCAAAATAGGTGCGGCCAAAGCCGACTTCTACCCTAAATTCAAAATAACAGGCAGCTTCGGTTATTTATCACATGACCTTGAAAAATTCTTCGACAACGAGAGTCAGATGCTTCAACTTACGCCTTCTATTTCATGGAATATTTTCTCAGGCATGGATGTAAGAAAAGCCACCCAAATAGCAAAAATAGCTCTCGATGAAAGCATCGACAATTACAACAACACCATACTTAACGCTATTCAAGAAGTAGAGACAGAGATGAGCAATTACGCCAACGCATTAAAAACCATTGAGATGGGACAACAAGTCGTTGAACAAGGAAATAAGACATTAGAACTTTCCATCGATTTGTACAAAAGAGGGCTCGGCACTTTCACCAATGTACTTGATGCTCAGCGTACGGTTCTCTCCGATCAGAATTATTTAGTAAGCGCATGGAACTCAGCGCTATTAGCTTTAGTAAGACTATACACTGCCTTGGGCGGTTCATGGCAAGAATAAAAAAAATTAACATTTATGAAAACAAAAACATCTATCACCGTATCAATCATGACATTAGCCATATTATTCTCTTTTATGTCATGTGATAAAAAAGCAAAAAACGACAATGGCGAAGCAGTTCTTAAAGTCAATGTTGCAAAACCCATTGTAAAACCCATAGTCTTGCACCGAGATTATCCGGGTTATCTGAAATCCAACAACATCGTTGATGTCGTTGGACGCGTCAACGGCTATGTCATCAAGCAGAATTTCAGTTCGGGACAATACATCAACGAAGGAGATCTGCTATATATCATCGAGCCTAACATTTACGAAAACAATGTCAGTCAGGCCGAAGCGAGCTTATCGTCAGCAAAAGCCTCTTTGGATTATTACGAAAACAACTATCAAAGGATGCAGGAAGCTTCCAAGAGCGACGCCATCAGCCAGATTGACCTGATACAAGCAGAGACCAATGTTAGGACTGCCAAAGCCAATGTCGAGAGCGCTGAAGCGTCGTTAAAATCAGCCAAGACGACATTGAGTTATTGCTATATCAAAGCACCTATTTCCGGATTTCTCACCACGAGCGGAGCTGGCGAAGGCGAATACGTATCAGGCAGTGACGGCAATCCGTTCAAACTTACCACAATTTACAACAACGACCCCATGTACGCTTATTTCAATATCGAAGACAATCAATATCTTATAATGAGAATGCAATCACATAATTGGGATTCGTCATTACCCAAGAAAGTTTTTGTCAATATGCAAGAAGGCAACTTCCCATCCATCGAAGCCACACCTAATTATATATCACCATTTGTCAATTTAAAGACCGGCACTTTGACATTAAGAGCTTTTTTTGAAAACTCCAAATACGATTTGAAAAGCGGCATGTACTGCACCGTATCTCTTCCTTATGGAGAAGATGAAAATGCCATTTTAATCCCCGACACCTCAACAGGAACCGATCAATTAGGCCGATACATATATATAGTCGATGACAACAATATTATATCTTACAGACACATTGAGGTCGGCGAGATAATAGACGACAGTCTCATCCATGTTAAATCAGGATTGTCGCCAGACGAAAGATATGTAACGAAAGCTTTGTTGAAAGTAAGAGCAGGAATGAAAGTCGAACCTATAAACAATTGAAGCCATGATATCTAAATATTTTATCGACAGACCTATTTTCTCATCAGTAATAGCCATCGTCATCGTCATCGCCGGATTGGTGACATTAAAGAGTTTGCCTGTTGCGCAATATCCCGACATCACACCTCCAACCGTCATGGTCACAACACATTATCCTGGAGCAAGCGCCGAGACAGTAGCACAGACCGTTGGCGTTCCAATCGAGCAACAAGTCAATGGCGTTGAAAACATGATGTATATGAGTTCCAGCTCATCAAGCGATGGAGAATATTCTTTGACAGTGACTTTCGAACTCGGCACCGATATTGACGAGGCTGCCGTGATGGTACAAAACAGAGTCAATCTTGCAGAAGCCAATTTACCTTCTTCTGTAAAACAGCAAGGCGTCAACGTACTCAAACGAAGTCCTAACCAACTGATGTTCATCGTGCTCGACAGCGACAAAGAATATTATGACGGATTATTCTTGGCCAATTACGCCAACATCAACCTTGTTAATGAATTAGCCAGATTGAAAGGCGTAGGCGACGTCCATGTCTTCGGTGCAGCTGACTATGCAATGCGTATTTGGCTCGACCCTGAAATAATGAGAATCAGAGATATAACACCTGACGAAGTATTATCTATGATTAAAGCACAAAACATGGAAGTATCGGCCGGCGCAGTAGGAGCTCCCCCGACTTCCAGAAACATGGCATTCCAATACAGCATCAGCACCAAAGGACGACTTGCCAACATCGAGGAATTCGGCAATATCATAATCAGGACTTTAGACAACGGTGAGTATCTGAGACTTAAAGATATTTCTAAAATAGAATTAGGGTCGCAATCTTATTCCGTAACAACAACGATGAAAGGAAAAGAAATCGCCGCCATTGGCATCAACCAGATGCCAGGCTCCAACGCTCTCGACGTGGCAAAAGAAGTAAAGTCTAAAGTAAAAGAATTGCAACAGTATCTCCCTGAAGGAATTACCATGAACATTGTGATGGACAACACAAAATATGTCACAGCTTCTATCGACGAAGTGCTTGTCACAATCGCAGAAACGACACTGCTCGTCATATTGGTCATGTTATTATTTTTACAAAACTTCAGAGCCGTCATCATACCTGCGCTCACAATTCCTATATCATTATTAGGAACATTTGCCGTGATGCGACTTTTGGGTTTTTCCATAAATTTATTAACATTATTCGGATTAGTATTAGCGATTGCCATCGTCGTTGACGACGCCATCGTCGTTGTTGAGAACGCCTCACGGCTAATCGGATTAAAGAAACGCAACAGGGATTCATCCGGCACTTCCAACATATCGGACATCGCAATACGCAAGGAAGCTGTTACAGAAGCCATGAAAGAGATACAAGGTCCAGTGATAAGCATAGTTTTAGTATTACTTGCCGTATTCATACCAACAGCTTTCATCGGAGGCATCACAGGACAGCTCTACAAACAATTTGCACTTACAATTGCCACTGCCACAGTACTTTCAGGATTCATATCACTGATATTCACTCCTGCGATGTGTGTCCTGTTCTTGAAAGAAGAAAAATGGAGCCTCAAATGGTTCAACAAAATATACGACAAGACATTAGGATTATACATAAGAATTGTTAAAGCATTTTTAAGGAAACCTGTCATTGCTTTAGGAAGTTTCGTAATCGTTTCAGCAATAACCATGTATATCTTTTTCAAAATCCCTAATGAATTTTTGCCAAGTGAAGACTTAGGATATTTCCTGGTAACAGTACAACTGCCGAACTCATCGAGTTTAGAAAGAACGGAAAAGGTCACATCAGACTTATCGAAGATGTTAGACAAATATCCTGAAGTAGATACATATTTGGTTATCAACGGTTATTCATTTGTCAAAGGCGGCAACAGCTCCAATGAGGCGAGTCTTTTCGTCATGCTGAAAGACTGGGACGAACGTAAAGGCAAGGGCGAATCGGCGGCGGCCATTATAGAACGTATCAATGCAGAAGCCGCCGCCGTTCAAGAGGCCAACATCTTCGCTATCAACCCTCCTTCTATTCCTGGGCTCGGTGCTTCTGGCGGACTCGCCTTTGTAATAGAAGACCGCAACAACCTTGGAACGACAGAGTTAGCGAATGCCGTAAATACCATAATGGGCGACTATCACCAAGAACCAGCCTTGATGTACCTTCAAAATCAGTTCGAAGGCGACAGTCCTCAGTATTTCCTCAACATCAAGCGTGACAAAATCGGCATGATGGGTTTGCAGCTCAACAATGTTTTCGATGCGCTTTCTTCATATATGGGTTCAAGTTTCGCCAATGACTTCGTGAAATTCAACAACATATACCAGGTCATCATTCAGGCAAATCCTGGCAACAGGAATGTAATCAACGATATTTTGAAACTCAGCGTTGAAAACGACGATGGCGAAATGGTTCCGTTCTCTGCATTCTGCAATATCGAAGAAAAGATGGGACAGACACAGGTCAACAGATACAACCTCTACCCTGCGGCAAACATAACAGCCATCGCCTCTGAAGGACATAGCAGCTCTGAGGCTATGGGAGCTCTTGAAAATCTTTCCAAGAAATTATTAGGCAACAATTTCGGCTACGAATGGACATCCGTCGCATATCAAGAAAAACTGTCCAATTCAAGTGTAAGCATGATTTTCGCACTTGCCATCATACTGGTAATCTTAGTTTTGGCAGCGATGTATGAAAGTTGGAGCAATCCTTTCGCAGTCATTCTAAGCGTTCCTTTAGCTTTGCTTGGAGTCATTATAGGTTGCATCGTCATGGCATTGCCAATAAGCATTTATTCACAAATCGGCATCATTTTATTGATAGCCTTATCGGCCAAGAACGCTATTCTTATTGTGGAGTTTGCCGTCGATTACAGGAAATCAGGCATGACCAAAGGGCAATCAGCTATAGAAGCAGGACGTGTCAGATTAAGACCTATTCTTATGACGTCGTTAGCCTTCGTGCTCGGCGTGATGCCTCTTATGTTTGCGAGCGGTGCGGGCGCCGAAGCACGAATCGCCCTCGGTACTGCTGTAGTGTTCGGCATGCTCAGCAACACAATATTCGGAACATTGTTCGTGCCTAACTTCTTTATGATAACGGAGAAGAAAGACAACAAGACAACGAGACTACAAGACTACAAGGTTTCATCCACAAATTAACACGAAAAATTTAGTGAAGTTTCGTGTGGTTTAGTGGAAAGCCTCTCTGTTTTCAAAAAAAATCGTTGAAGCTTTGAACAAAAAATATTTCTCGATTGTATTATATTCGGTTTTGGTTATACATTTTCAATTTTCTCAAATGATGAAAAGCACTCATGCTCCCCGCAGGGTGCTTTTTTTATTGAGAAACACCATATCCGAATAAAGCAAAGTCATATTTTATAGGGTCATCAGGATCTAATTCTCTGAGCTTCGACGTTATAGACTCCACTGTAGTTCTGTCATTGCTTTTCCTTTCAAGAAGTCCGAGTTCACGTGATATTCTTCCAACGTGAACATCGAGAGGTATCATAAGGTCGGAAGGTTTCATTTTATTCCATATTCCGAGATCGACGATGCCGTCATTTCTCACCAACCATCTCAATGCAAGATGCAACCTTTTGCATGCCGAGCCCTTCTTAGGATTCTCACAACAAGGATTGGAGATATGCACGCTGCTTACACCGTCATTTGCTTTTTGTATTCTGTCTCTGAAATTCTGGATTCCCTGCCACGCATCGTGATTGCCATTTAAAGCAAATATATCTTCTAAACTTTGAAATTCATTATATATGTCTTTCAAGCCGTTACAATAATATTTAAGGTCACGATTAAAAAACGTACGGTGCACGCATTTGTCAGGTTCCAGGTTTCTCCATCCTTCCGACATCACGAAATCGTAAGGCGATTTTCCCATAGTATTGAGCAACTTGTTGGCAGAGTTAAGAATCATGGAACGCTTTCCCCACGCTATCGTAGCAATAAGAAAAGAAACAATTTCCATGTCATTTTTTTCGGAATAACGATGAGGAAATTGCACCGGATCGTTCTCAATAAACTCCGGAGTGTTATATTTTTCAACCAATTCGTCGAGATAAGCTTTCATAATAAAAGTCTAAATATGTTTTGCAAATTTAAAAAAAATCTTGTGGTCTTGTAGTCTCGTTGTCTTGTAGTCTTAAAATTCTTATCTTTGCAAAAATTGAAATCAACAAATTATTTTATAATGAAAAAACACCTTATTAATTTATTACTTGCAGCGACTGTTTTATTAACAGCATGCAACACTTCAACTACTGATGTCAAATCAGCCGACATCACACCTAAGACTGACGAAATAACACAGAAAGCCTTGGAAGAATGGCGCTCCGAACATTTCGGAATGTTCATCCACTTCGGCATTTATTCAAAACTTGCTGGCTGGTGGAAAGGCGAAAAGATTCCTTTCTACGGCGAACAAATCATGAATCACGCTCGTATCACAACAGAAGAATACGAAGCCGTAGCAAGAGAATTCAACCCTAAAGACTTCAACGCCGACGAGATAGTACTTCTCGCCAAAGAAGCTGGCATGAAATATATCGTCATGACTTCAAAACATCACGACGGTTTCTGTATGTTCCACACCGAGACAACTGACTACAATGTCGTTGACTTCACTCCTTTCGGTCGCGACGTAGTGAAAGAATTGTCAGAAGCTTGTAAACGCCACGGCATAAAATTCGGTCTCTACTACTCACTTCCTGACTGGCACTACCCTCTCGGAATCCCTCGCCTCGCTCCAGATCCAACAACAAAATGCCACGAATATGTAAACCAAGTTTATTCTCCTCTTGAAATAGTAACACCAGAACTCGAAGATTATATCGTTGCTCAAGTGACAGAATTGCTCACCAACTACGGCGACATCACTACTTTATGGTTCGACATGGGCCTCGTGACACCAGAACAAAGCAAACGTTTCCGCGAGACTGTAAAATCATTACAACCTGAATGTCTCATCAACGGAAGAATCATGAACAACCAAGGTGATTACATGACATTGCCTGATAACGGCGACGTCGCTGGCTACGAAAACATCTTCTGGGATAACCCTGCTTCTCTCTATGGCACATGGGGTTACAAATCATGGATTAAGCGTCCTGACGTTGACAAACAAGTTGCAACACAATTAGGAAGATTGTTCAGCACAGTAAGACACGGCGGTGTCTTCTTGTTAAATATCGGTCCTGACGGCGATGGCAACGTCATTCCTTACGAAAAAGAAGTGTTGACAAAAATAGGTGAATTCTTGAACCAACATCCAGACACTTTAAATAAAATTGAAGTAAGCTACAAAGAAATACCGGTCGTAAAAGCAGAAAACGGCGCTTTCGAATTGACAGAAGCAAACGGATTGAAACATGCCGAAATCGACGGAACAGGATACATGAGCACACAGACCGACTCATGGCGTTCATGGGAAATGGAAGTAGCAGAAGACGGAACATACGACGTATTCGTAGTTTATGTCCCAGAAAACTTAGACAAGAGATATTCTTTCGAATGCGGCGACAACGTAATCGCTCACACTTTGCCAGGCGTTGACCCAATGATTCAGACTTCATACGTCGGTAAGATGAACCTCAAAGCTGGCAAACAGACATTCAAACTCGACCAAGCCGACAGATGCTATCCATTGGAACCACTCGGTTTGGAAGTGAAGAAAATTATTGTGAGAAAAAGCCTTTGATGAACTCTGAACTGATAGCTGACTGCTAAATTTCAATTTTCAATTATAATAAAAAAGCATCGCAGAAAATTCTGCGATGCTTTTTTATTTTGAGTTTCTGAGATTTTGAGTTTCTGAATTTCTAAATCTCTTATTCCCCCGCTGTTGCAAGTGGTGATGCCTGTGTATATGTTCTTGCTGCCAATTCTTTATCGAACATATAGATTGCGTATGGATTGTCTTTAATCATGCGGAGGCTGTCGATCATCTTTTGTGCTGATTCTTCTTCTTCAACTTGTTCGTCGATGAACCAAACGAGTCTGTTTTGTGTTGCGTAGTCTTTCAACTCAACTGCCAAAGCATTGATATCGTTGATTAAAGATGTGACTTTTTGTTCGTGTTGTAATGTGTCTTCAAAAGCTTCCAATGGAGATTCCCATTTTGTTTTAACTGCATCGATAGCTTTAAGTTCAACGCGACCGCCACGTGATACTAAATAGTTATAGAAAATCATAGCGTGATCTTGTTCCTCTTTGAATTGAACTTCAAACCAGTTAGCGATGCCGCCCAATCCCATTTCATGAAAGTTTGTCGCCATTGACAAATAAAGATATGCTGACCATAACTCAGCGTTTATCTGCGCATTGATTGCGTCTTGTAATTGTTTGTTGATCATTTTATTTATTTTTTAGTTTATAAATTTTCACTTTAATTATGCATTATGCATTACGAATTATGAATTGCCTTTGGGCGTTCCGGCTCCGCCGTCGGGCTTTCCGCTATATCTTTTCTCGCCTCCGCTTCCGTCTCCGCCTCCAGCTTCCGCTCGCAAAGGATGCCGCTCCAATCCCTAACGCAAAGGAACTACTAATTCCAAGTCTTTCGCCTTTTATCCTTAGTCTTTAGACCTTAGCCTTTAGTCATTAGTCTTTCATCTGCAAATATATACAAATATTTTTTTAAAATGTTTAACTAATTCAATTAAATTTATATCTTTGTGATGTTCATTAAATTATAAAGGTATGTCAGCATTAACAAACTTAGACAAGAAACAACTTGAAGATTTAAACATTGCAATCGAACAAGTTGAGAAACAGATAAATCAATTTAAAACCGGTTTTCCTTATAGTGACTTGATTGCTCCAGCAACAACTGGAAACGGCATCATCAAATTCAACGAAGCTGACATTGAAGGACTTATAAAACAATTTGATGAAGACAAGCAATATTACGACATCTTGAAATTCATTCCTGCTTCAGGCGCTGCAAGTCGTATGTTCAAAAATCTTTATTCTTTCGTTGAAGAATATAAAGACAAAGATATTCCAGAAGATTTTCTAAGAAAAGAAAAGATAAAATTCGACTCTATCGAAAATTTCTTTCTATGTATCAGAGACTTCGCCTTTTATGACGATTTAAAAGCAGCTTTAGCAGAACGCAACAAAGACATAAACACACTACTGAACGAAAATCGCCTCGTCGAAATTGCAGAATTTCTCCTCGAAAACGAAGGTCTATGTTACGGAAAACTGCCTAAGGCATTATTAAAATTCCACAAATACAAAGAAAATTCTCGTTTCGCTCTTGAAGAACATCTCGTCGAAGCAACACAATATAGTACCGTCTATACAGAAGACGGTGAGATCGCACAGTTGCACTTCACAGTGTCACAAGAACATCTCGACATCTTCAAGAATATTGTTGAAGAACTGCTTCCAATATACGAAAGAGAATATGGAATCCGCTACAATATTTCATATTCCGTACAAAAACCGTCAACAGACACCATCGCCGTTGATATGAACAACGAGCCTTTCCGTAACGCTGACGGCAGTCTCCTCTTCCGACCAGGAGGTCACGGCGCTCTGATTCAAAATCTCAACGACCTTCACAAAGAAATTATTTTCATAAAAAATATCGACAATGTCGTTCCTGACAGACTCAAGCCAACGACTTACGATTATAAGAAAGCTTTGGGAGGATATCTCTTCAGACTTCAACAGCAACAATTTGAATACCTTAATTTATTAGATGAAGGATGTTTAGCAAATGACGAAATTGATGAAATCGCAAAATTCGCAAAAGAAAAGCTGATGATAGACATTCCTAATTTCTTCAAGACTTATAACGAAATTGAAAAAATAGATTTCCTTTATGGAAAATTAAATCGTCCGATGAGAATATGCGGTATGGTGAAAAACGAAGGCGAACCTGGAGGCGGACCTTATTGGGTAAGAAACAGCAACGACGAGATTTCATTGCAAATCGTGGAGTCTTCACAAATAGACCATAACAACGAAAAACAAGAAGCCATATTCCAATCAGCGACACACTTCAACCCTGTGGATTTAGTATGTGCAACATACGATTTTAACGGCAATCCATTCGACTTAAACGATTATATCGATTATAACACTGGATTCATCTCAAAGAAATCTAAAGACGGCAAAGAATTGAAAGCTCTTGAATTACCAGGATTATGGAACGGAGCAATGGCCGACTGGATCAACATCTTCGTCGAAGTTCCTATCATCACTTTCAATCCTGTCAAGACTGTAAATGATTTATTGAGAGACAACCATCAGGAGAATTAAGAAAAAATCTCAGAATCTCAGAATCTCAGAATCCCAGAATATATTCTGAGGTTTTGAGATTTTGAGTTTCTAACAAACATTACCAAATAAATGGTATCACCTTATATCTTACTTTTTGTTTGTATTCCTTATATCCTTCCAAGCCTTCTTCGAGGATTTCTTCCTCGCTTTTCATCCTGATGGCTATGATAGGAATATACGACAACATTATGACAAAAGACAAGATTGATCCTAAAATTATTGGAATTGATAAAAACATAAATAACGTAGCTGAATACATGGGATGCCGTACTATTCCATACAAGCCTGTATCCACAACTTTCTGATTTTCCTGAATTTCAATAGTCCTGGAAAGAAATGCGTTCTCTCTCATGACTTCAGCATACATCAAATATGAAAGAAAAAAAACAAGCGTACCAATCCATACAAGATAATTCGGCAATAAATGCCAAGTATATCGGTAATTGAAACCTGCAACTACAAATGCTGCCAGAAACATAATCCCCGAAAATGCAACAACCCACTTCTGCTCATCGACTTTTTCCTTCGCATCAAGACGTTTTGCGAGAAGCTCAGGAGAACGAAACAACATCACGATTCCTAAAAACAACATCGGAATGAAAAGAACAGTAACAAACAACCAAGCATTCCAATAATTCAAAGTTCCAGCAGGCAAAAACAACAAAACACCGATTATAACAAAACCACCGATAAATTTCTTCAGCGATTGCAAAAACAAATTATTCTTCATATCAAAATCATTTTTTCATCATTATTCTAATTCTCTTCGCTACTTCATCTGGACAATCAACCAAAAGCTGTCCGTGATTCATTCCTTCGAAAACCTCGACATTCGCATCAGGACAAAGCTTTTTCAGATGTTTCACCTGTGGTTGAGCTACGAAAGACTCTTTTGTTCCATGCCAATAATGAATATCCACACCATGAATCGATTCTAATTTATTGGTATAAACAGATTTATATCCGTCCAAAACAGCACGGCTTCCGCCATAAGGATATACTTTTCTGCACTCATCAAGCAAAACATCAAAATAATGAGAATGAAAGACAAATCGCCAGAAGTTAGTCCAATGATAGCAAGTCCAGACATTGAAACACTGATAATAACGTAATGGCCCGACAAGCCATTTAGGCAAAGGAAGCAAAGGAGCAGCATCCATAACAGCATGACTTATTATTATTTCATCACGCTCTAAAACACGAGACAATATCTTTCCTCCTAAAGAAAGTCCGTAAACGCAATCTAAATGTCCGTCATGATTTTTCTTTATATAATCAATGGCTTGGATAGCCTGGTCGTCGATGGAAGTGAAACGAGTGTGATTGCCAATAATAAAACCATCGACTTCAACAGCGATGATATGGAAATCATTTTCTATAATATCAATAAGCGGAATAAAAATCTCATACGACACTCCAAGTCCAGGAATGAGCATCAAAGTCGGGGCGCCTTTCTTTCCAAAAATTTTAAAGTTCATATTAACAACAAATTACACAATTTATCATCATTTATAATTATATGCCAAATATATAAAATAAACCTTAACTTTGCAGATGAATTTTTATATATAACTATTTAATGGTAACAGCAATAGAAATAATCGTGAACCTCATTATCATCGCATTAATGATGATCGTCATCGGTTTGTTGGTGCTTATATTTTCAGCGACTGCACGTTTATTCGGCGTCAGCTTCAAATCATTTTTCAAGAAAGGATTATGGTTCACGCTCCTCGCCCCTGCCCTTTGGTGCTATGGAGTCATCATCGAGAGAAACCAATGCCAGATAAAAAATATAGAAATCACAAGCGATAAGATACCTCAATCATTCAACTCTTATAAAATCGTTCAGATTTCCGACCTTCATCTTCATTCTTTTAAAAACAGAGCAACGACATTGGAGAAATTCGTTAATAAAATCAACAATCAAAATGCCGACATTGTGGTCTTCACCGGAGACTTGGTTTCATACGGTCCATGGGAATTAGATGGTTTAGAGACAATACTATCAAAGATAAAAGCCAAAGACGGAGTCTATTCCGTTTTAGGCAACCACGACTACAGCGCTTACAGCAACTTTCCTGATTCAATACAATGGAAATATGTTGACGAATTGAAAGACAGACAATTCAATATGGGATGGAAACTGCTCTTGGATGAAAACGTTTCTCTTGTTCGCAACAACGACACCATCTCTCTTATCGGCGTAGAAAACATCTCAACACACAGGTCATTCCTTTCATTCGGCAATCTTCAAAATGCCATGAAAGAGGCTAATGGCGATTATAAAATTTTATTAAGTCACGACCCAACACATTGGGAATTAGAAGTCAAGGATATCGAAGAAATTGACTTAATGCTCTCAGGCCACACCCATGCGATGCAGTTCACTATCTTCGGATGGACGCCTTCTTCATTTATATTCAATGAAGTAGCAGGATTATTCAAACACAACAATCAATATCTTTATGTAAATATTGGTTTAGGAGAGACTGTGATGAAATCAAGGATTGGAGCGAAACCAGAAATAACTTCTATTGTTATCAGAAATAGTTTCAGAAAATAACATCTCCTATTTCATACAGATACTCAGGAGCAAAATCCGCTCCATTTTCCCATTCTATCGTATTAAACTTGATAGTAAAATTTTTAAAATAATCAATATTTTTCAAAGGATAAAAAGCCTCGCCATTTAAAGAAGCAGACAAATCCACAATTTTAATAACATCATTATTAAACCATAATTTGATTTTATATTCATTCAAATACTCAGCTTTTACTACTTCCAAAAACATATTTTTTTTATTTTAAAGGTTCAATTCCCATACCATGCATGAAAATGCGGCGGATGATGATCAGAAAAATTCATCAATATAAAGATTCCATAAAATCTACTAATTTCTGGCATAAAATTATTTTTTAAGATTTCACATTTTTTGATTATGATGCCAAAATTACACAAATAATTTCAAATACAATATTTTTAAAATAAAAAAATAATCACAAAATTCTTTATTTGAATTATTTAACATATTATTAACCATTCTTATTAATTTTCATTAACATTTACCACTATGGAGTTGAAGCGGCATTATTTTGGAGGCGGATTTTGGAGGCGGAGGCGGAAGTTGGAAACGGAGGCGGATTGTGGAGGCGGAGACGGATGTTGGAGGCGGAGACGGAGACGGAATGCCCAAAGAAAGTCAACAAGACTACAAGTTAGAAGGCTAAAGGTTAATAAAGAAGAACTTCTGAATCTAGATTTTTTAAGAATTCAGGAAATCATGCATTTGGAAATTTTCCCCATTACTACATCACAACATTACTTCATTACCCCAAAAAAGGTTAAACGGCTAAAAGCCAACAGCCAATGGTTTCAAAAAACCGCTTGTTGTCTTGTAGTCATATTGTCTTGTAGTCTTAAAAATTCCCCAATAATTTTTCAAAATAATAGCAAAATAAATCTTAAATTTGCCGTTATCTTATATATATAATATTAAATATGAAAATGAGCAACTTAGGTAATTTTAAAAAGTTATTATTTATAGGTATTGTTGGTTTATCGTTATCATCATGCCAAGAAAAAACCGTTCCACAAAAACGTGCTGAAACCATTTACAAGACTCTCACTGTAGAAAAGAGTAACCAAGTTTTAAGAAGCGGTTTCGCCGCCACCATCAACGGTTGCCAGACCGTTGAAGTGCGTCCTCAGGTAAGCGGCATGATTACCGACATTCGCATCAACGAAGGCGATTTCGTTCGCAAAGACTCCACCCTTTTCGTCATCGACCAGACTCCATATAAAGCAGCTTACGAGATTGCATCAGCCAATGTGATGAGTGCCGAAGCCAACCTCTCAACGGCGCAGCTCGTCTTGGAAAGCAGCAAGGAATTATACGAACAAGATGTCGTATCTGAATTCGAGCTTATGACAGCCAACAACAACCTCGCCGAGGCAGAAGCCAAACTTGCATTGGCGAAGGCAGAGATGAACAGCGCTTACAACAATCTCTCATATACAATGGTGAAATCGCCTGTTAACGGTGTCGCCTCCATGATTCCATATCGCGTAGGCGCATTGGTCAACAGCAACATCAGCCAACCTCTCGTAACAGTTTCCGACGACAGCAAGATTTTCGCTTATTTCTCGATGGCGGAAAATCAGATGCTCGACCTCATCCAGGAATACGGCTCTTTGAAAGAAGCCATCAAGGAAATGCCTGAAGTGGAATTGATAATGAGCAACGGCAAGACATACAAACACAAAGGAAAAATCAATGCCGTGAGTGGAACTATCAGCGCAAGTACAGGCGCCGTCAGCTTCCGTGCTGTGTTCCCAAATCCTGAGCGTCTCCTTCGTGAGGGCGGCAGCGGAACAGTCATCATCCCAAGCGTACACGAAGACTGCATCATCATTCCGCAGACAGCTACATTCGAGTTACAAGAAAAGATTTTCGTCTATAAAGTCATCGACGGCAAAGCTTCATCGTCAGCCATCACCGTCATGCCTCAAAACAACGGCGTTGAATATATCGTAGAGAGCGGCCTTGAAGTAGGCGACGTCATCATCGCTGAAGGCGCAGGTCTCGTGAGAGAAGGAGCAATAATTAGAACGGGAGACGGAGGCGGAGACGGAAGCGGAGACGGAGGTCAAGCTAACAGCCAACAGCTAACAGCTAATAGTCAAAATAACAACGGAGGTAATTAATTATGAATATAAGAACATTCATCGACCGTCCTATTTTCGCTGGTGTCATCTCTGTGATAATAGTGCTTTTAGGTCTCATCTGCCTTGGAGGTTTACCAATTGAGCAATATCCGGAAATCGCTCCTCCTACAGTGAGTGTCTCCGCGAACTACTCAGGAGCTAATGCCGAGACAGTACAAAACAGCGTCATCGTGCCTCTCGAAGAAGCTATCAACGGCGTTGAGAATATGATGTATATGACATCATCAGCCAACAACAACGGCTCTGCAAGCATACAGATTTATTTCCGTCAAGGCACCAATGCCGACATGGCGATGGTTAACGTACAGAATCGTATTGCTTCAGCACAAGGTCTGTTGCCTGCTGAAGTGACACGTAGCGGCGTCAGCGTTAAAAAGAGACAGACAAGTAGAATAAAGGTTCTCGCAATATGCAGCCCTGACGATTCTTTTGACGAAAGATTCTTAAGCAACTATTTAAAAATCAACATAGAACCTCGTCTCTCACGTATCGCTGGCGTAGGTGAAGTTGACGTAAGAGGCGCCGACTATTCTCTTCGTATATGGCTCGACCCTGCAAAAATGGCGAAATACTCCTTAGTTCCTAAAGACATCTCTGCTGTCTTAGCAGAACAAAATCTCGAGGCTGCCACAGGAACTCTCGGTGCCGACTCCGATAACACCTTCCGTTATACTTTGAAATACAGAGGCCGCTACGACAAAGAAGAAGACTATGCCAACATGGTTATCCGCGCCGACAGCGATGGTACCTTATTACGTCTCAAAGACGTGGGAACAGTAGAATTAGGTTCTAAAAGTTATGACTATATAGGTAAAGTTAACGGACATCCAGGAACAACATTGATGATTTCTCAAACTTCAGGTTCTAATGCCAACGAGATTATCGACGCCATCGACAAAGAACTCGAAGAAATACGTAAGACATTACCTAAAGGCATTGAAATAATCGACTTGATGAGTACAAAAGACTTCCTCGACGCTTCCATAGAAAACGTCATCATCACTCTTATTTTAGCCATCGTTTTAGTTGTCTTGATTGTTTATGTTTTCTTACAAAGTTTCCGTTCAACATTCATCCCAACAATAGCAATCATCGTTTCTCTAATAGGAACATTTGCTTTCTTGAAGGTTGCAGGTTTCAGTCTTAACATGATTACCCTGTTCGCTTTGGTTCTCGTCATCGGAACCGTTGTAGATAACGCCATCGTTGTTGTTGAAGCAGTACAAGCTAAATTCGACGCCGGATATACATCACCATACAAAGCAACAATAGATGCTATGCAAGGTATCTCCAACGCTTTGATAGCTACCACATTCGTATTCATGGCAGTATTTATCCCTGTATGTTTCATGGGCGGAACAACAGGTACGTTCTACACACAATTCGGTCTTACGATGGCTGTCGCCGTAGGTATATCTTTACTCAACTCCATCACTTTAAGTCCGGCATTATGCGCATTGTTGATGCAACCGCACTACACAAACAAAGAAGGAAAACTCTCTTTCTCAACACGTTTCCATATCGCCTTCGACTCTGGTTTCCAAGGTCTCGTCAACAGATACAAAAGAGGCGTCCTCTTCATGTTCAAGAACAAATGGTTCTCAGCCTTGCTCGTTATCATTGCTGTAGGCGGACTATTTTATATGTTAGAAAATACCAAGACAGGTCTCGTTCCAAAAGAAGATATGGGTTCGATAAATGTTGACATACAGACTCCTCCTGGCACAAACCTTAACGAAACAGTAAGAGTGATGGAAATCATAGCATCACGATTAGATGAAATAGAACAGATAGAATCCTATTCATACACCACAGGCTACGGCATGATGAGCGGCGCAGGTCCTTCATGCGGAGGTTTCACCATCAGATTAAAAGACTGGAAGTTGCGTACTGAAATAGGCGACGACATCGAATCAGTGATGGAAGAGATTTACGCTTCTACAGCCGACATCACATCTGCAAAGATAACAGTATTCACCAGAGGCATGATTCCCGGCTATGGTGCAAGTAGCGGATTCGAGCTTCACATACAAGATCAAAAAGGCGGTAATATCGAAGACTTACAAAGTATCACCAACAATATCATAGCAGCTCTTAACGAAAGACCTGAAGTAGGCAGAGCTAGCACAACCTTCGACACCAAATATCCTCAATATCTTTTGGAAGTCGACGCTGCTCGTTGCAAACGTAACGGCGTCTCTCCTAGCGACGTCCTCGACGTGATGGCAGGTTATGTAGGTGGTTCATACGCTTCTAACATGAACCGTTTCTCCAAACTTTATAGAGTTATGGTACAAGCTTCTGCAGAATACCGTCTCGACATAGAATCGCTCAACAATATGTTTGTCCGTAACAGCAAAGGCGAGATGTCACCTATTGGTCAATACGTCACACTGACACGTATCTACGGACCACAATCCATCTCACGATTCAACCTTTTCTCGTCAATACAAATCAACGGACAGGCTGCATACGGCTATTCATCAGGCGAAGCCATCCAAGCAGTAAGAAAAGTAACAGATGAATTGTTGCCTGCAGGTTACGGATACGAATTCGGCGGCATGTCGAGAGAAGAAGCATCGTCAGGAAGTTCAACAGCGATGATATTCGTATTCTGCATAGTGTTCATATACCTTATCCTCTGCGCTTTATACGAAAGCATCTTCATCCCTATCGTCGTTATCTTGTCAATCCCATTCGGCCTTGCAGGAAGTTTCTTGTTCGCCAATATGTATGGGTTGGAAAACAATATCTACTTGCAAATCGGTCTCTTGATGCTGATTGGTCTTTTGGCAAAGACAGCCATCCTTATTACCGAATACGCATCAGCGAGAAGAGCGGAAGGAATGTCTATTACAATGGCAGCGATGTCGGCAGCAAAGGCAAGATTAAGAGCTATCCTGATGACATCATTGACAATGATTTTCGGTATGTTGCCACTTATGTTCTCAACAGGCGTAGGTGCCAACGGCAACATATCCATCGGCGTTGGAACAGTGGGCGGCATGCTCATCGGAACAATAGCGCTTCTGTTCGTAGTGCCTGTCTTATTCATCATTTTCAGAAATATTGAAGAGAAAGTAATGCCTAAAAGAAAAGAAATAGAATCATGAAAAAGATATTAATTCCAATAATTTTATTCCTGATAATAACGACAAATAGTTGTAATCTGTACAAACATTACGAGCGTCCCGACATCAGTTTCGTCGATAGTCTGTATAATAAAATACCTATGGCAAATAGTTACGAGTCGATAGCAAGAATGACATGGAGAGAATTATTTGCCGACACACTTCTGCAAGAATGCATCGAGTTAGGATTGAATAACAACACCAATCTAGAAATAGCACGTCTGAAAGTAGAACAGGCTGAAGCTACATTACAGACATCAAGATTAGCATTCTTTCCATCTGTATCATTTTCTGCACAAACTAATGTTGGCAGTAACAGCAATGGCTTAGGATACAACATTACTCCATCTGCTTCATGGGAAATTGACGCTTTCGGAAGGATACTGAACACAAAGAAAGGAGCCCAAGCTGCTCTTGGCGCCACAGATGCATATCAGCAAGCGGTTCAGACACAACTCATAGCAACTATCGCTAATTCATATTATACACTTCTCATGCTTGACGAGCAACTCGATATCAGCAAGAGAACACTTAAAACATGGGATGAAAACATCAGAACATTGTCAGCATTGAAAAGAGCAGGCAAGACCAATGAGGCTGCTGTCTTACAAGCGAAGGCTAACAAAGTAAATGTGGAAGCATCCATACTTACGTTAGAGAAACAAATCATAGAACAAGAGAACTCGCTGTCAGCTCTATTAGGTGTTGTTCCTCAAGAGTTTGAAAGAGGAACTTTGGAAAGCCAAGTCTTCCCAGACACATTATTGACAGGTCTCCCTTTGTCGAGTCTCATCAACCGTCCCGACGTAAGACAAGCAGAATATAAATTAGTTGAAGCATATTACGCCACAAACGTAGCACGTTCTTACTTCTACCCTACCATAACCTTAAGTGGCAATGGAGGCTGGTCGGGAAATACAGGCAATATCGAGAATCCAGGCGATTGGATTTTCAATGCTGTAGCCGGTTTGGTGCAGCCTATCTTCAATCAAGGCAAAAACAAAGCACGTTTGAAGATAAGTGAATCACAAAGACAAGAGGCCTTGCTTAATTTCAAGCAGACCTTGCTAGACGCAGGAACAGAAGCCAACAACGCTTTGGTGTCATGGCAGACAGCACGCAAAAGATTAGATAGCGACAAGCTACAGATTATGTATTTAAAAGGCGCTGTATATAACACACAGCTTCTGATGAAGAACGGACAAGCCACTTACATCGAAGTGCTCACAGCTCAGAAGAACCTCTTACAAGCCGAGCTGACAGAGACCAACGACAAATACATAGAAATACAAAGTGTAATCTCGTTGTACCATGCACTTGGCGGAGGATTGGAATAGTTAGGAATTAGGAGTTAGGAATGATTTTCTAACTCCTAATTTGTTTTTATAAAGTCCTGAAAGAACGATAGACTAAAGGCTAGTATTGAGAGTATTCCCCCAAATTATAAATCAAAAATAATTTTTTACATCAATATATTTATTAAAGATTATTTTCTAAATTTGAATTGTGTAGAAAAACTGTTTTTAAACAAATTTCATTGTAGTTATGAGTGATATAGAAGCATCAAGAATTTTTTGGGCTGTTGGTTCATCTTTCAATAATAGTAATGATGATAAAACAAAATACTTTATAGAAAATAAAATTTGGTTTGACGGTTACGCTGCTGATGATGACGACAGAAATATCAAGATTCTTGATAAAATAAAAAAAGGTGATATTTTATTAATAAAAAGTTCATCAACAAAAGGTACAAATCATAAAACTACATTTACAAAACTAAAAGCAATTGGCATTGTAATTGACAAAAAGAATCAATACACATTTCATATTGATTGGTTAAATACAAATAATCTACCTATTGATTTTGACAACATCTCATACAGAAAAACCATTGAAGAAATGAGAGATGATGAAATGTTGAGATATGCAAAAGAATTTATTAACAATAATACAAAACCAACCATGAACAATTCAAACTACGACAAATACATAAACATCTTAAAATCAAACTACAACCTCATTCTCACCGGCGCTCCTGGAACGGGAAAGACTTTTCTTGCTAAAAAGATTGCAGAAACGATGGACGCTGAATACAAATTAGTTCAATTTCATCCTTCATATGATTATACCGACTTTGTTGAAGGATTACGCCCTATCGAGAAAGACGGCAATATCGGTTTTGAAAGAAGAGACGGAGTTTTTAAAGAGTTTTGTAAGAGGGTGATAGAAGATCTCGAAACTACTGATATGATAGAAAAATCTAATATTACCATTGAGTGGGATAGAATAGGTAAATACATTGAATCTGGAATTGATATTCCAAGTAGTAAAGAAAAAGCCCAATACCACATTGTTAGTTATAATAACACGCATGTTATTATAAGACTAATATCAAATACTGAATATAAAATTCCCATTACTGGTATTAAAGATGCTTATGAGAATAGATTGTGGGAAGGTGGTCAGAAGAATGGTTATGATTCATATTTTGCGGCAGTGGCAAAATATATATACGATAAGTTTGGTGACTGTAGTAAGAATGTTAATAATAATTTTTCAAAGAAAAACTTCGTCTTCATAATTGATGAGATAAATCGTGGTGAAGTTTCTAAAATTTTCGGTGAATTGTTCTATAGCATCGATCCTGGTTATCGTGGAGAAAAAGGTAAGGTTCTTACCCAATATCAAAACTTGGTTCCTAAAAATGATATTTTCGAAGATGGTTTCTACGTTCCTGAGAATGTCTATATTATCGGAACGATGAACGACATCGACCGTAGCGTAGAAAGTATGGACTTCGCTTTCCGCCGCCGTTTTGCCTTCGTGGAAATTAAAGCAGAAGACACATTATCGATGCTCGATGAATTAAATGATGAGTCATTAAAAGAGAAAGCAATAAACAGACTAAAAAATCTTAACAACGCCATTTCAAAAATTGACGGTCTCTCTTCCGCTTATCATATAGGCGCAAGTTATTTCTTAAAATTAAATAATTATGAAGGTAATTTCGAACTACTTTGGGAATATCATATCGAAGGATTACTACGAGAATATCTGAGAGGAATGAGAAATGTTGATGATAAGATTAAGGAATTGAAAAAAGCTTACGACAATGAGTCTGCTCCAAATAACTGATAATCACGATTGGAAAGATTTCAAATCTTTTTTAACTGATGAAGCTACTGCTAAAGTTGATTTACCAAACCTTCAGAAAATAGCCGATATCAATATCAGCAAATTGTCGTTTGACGATAATCCCAATCTTTTAATATTTCCTCATGACTTAAATCAGCATGGAGATAAGATTGGTGACAACTGCATTATTTCTTTAAATCATCGAAACGAAATATCGACTTCCAACATAATGGGATTTGTCGGAATCAACGAGACTCAGTTAGACATAAAATCACGTTTTGCAAAAGAAGATAAAGAAGATTATTTCTTACACTATATGTTGGAGAGAGTCTTTTCAATCAATCTTTTCGACATGAAACATTCATCAAGCGAAGAACAAATCTTCGACTTTCTTATTTATCTTTTTCCTCACTTTCTGAAAAAAGCTCTCGCTCAAGGCCTTTTCAAAAAATACCGTCGTTACGAACATAACAATGCCAATGTAAAAGGCCCGATAAGCATAAACCGTCACATAAAAGAAAACATTCCTTTCCGTGGAACCATCTCATATTCTACACGCGAACATTCATACGACAATGAAATAACACAACTGATTCGTCATACGATTGAATTTATCAAGACAAAGAAAAATTCTTCTTTCATTCTTAATATCGACAATGAGACTAAAGAATGTGTCAATCAGATTACAATGGCGACATCATCTTACAACTTAAGAGAACGTGATAAAATAATAAATAGAAACCTTCGTCCTTTCCAACATCCATATTATTCAGAATATGCATCATTACAGAAAATTTGTCTTCAGATTCTAAGACATGAATTGATAAAATTTGGTAAAGAAAAAGACAAAGTATATGGAATCTTATTTGACGGTGCGTGGCTTTGGGAAGAGTATCTTTTTACAATTTTAGAAAAGCATAAATTCAAACACCCAAGAACCAATGACTCAAAAGGTGGAATTCCGATGTTTACAAATGATGATAATAATAATGAAATCGACAAAAATTCCCGCAAATTATATCCAGATTTCTACAAAGATGATTTCATCATAGACGCAAAATACAAACATCTTGAAAAAGGAGTCGGACGTGAAGATTTATATCAGATAGTTACATATATGTATTGCAAAAAAGCTGAAAGAGGAGCTTTCATATATCCTTGCAAAGAAGAAAATATTAAATCATTAAAACTTGAACTTTCTGGTTATGGAAAAATCATTTCCGTGTTACCATTTTATATTCCTCAATCAATAGAATGTTACGAACAATTCAAGAACAAAATTTTCGCATCTGAGGATAATATATTATTGAAAGTTAAGATGCCAACAACTTAGTTAATGCTCAATTCTTGAGATGCGGCTTTTAAACTTTTTTAGATAGAAGTTGTAGAAACATTTCAATGATTCCTAAAAAAATAAACAAACATTGAAGCATCTTATTTAATTAAGAGTTAGGAGTGATTGGCACCGTCCTGTATTTTGTGTAAATGAAAATTACAGCATATAAAATACCTATATCTGCAATCTGTCTGCAAATATAAGAATAAATTGGTTCATGATTAAGCCCCAGTTGTGAATAGGCTGGGTCCACTTTTTCTCAATCT
>JAZQVL010000010.1:0-2380 GCA_045631805.1 Bacteroidales bacterium
TGAAATAGATGATAAATTCTTCATATAATCAATGTATTTGGGTTCTAACTGACAAAAATATTAATAAAAAGTCAACGTACCCCCACTTGACGGCATTATTTCCTGTCGATGAGATCTTCCAGCCGATCGATTATATCCTCATCGCGGCGACTCTTATCTTCCAAATAACCTTTATAGTATGCATATAACCAGAATACAATAATTGCGACCTTAAATGTTAAATCCAACGATATCCGGATCCAATCAAAGTATTTGATGTTGTACGCTACCTCTGGATAGAAAGCGCTTATACATCCTAAAGCAATCAGCCAGCCGACCTTGCGTTTATTGTTAATCGTCTTTTCATACCAGTGCAACAACTGTTCTGGAGTGTCGAGGCTGTCCACCCGATAGAGGAGCCGATAATTGTCCACAGCAAACCAGCCTGCTGCAAGACAGAAGACTGATAACATACAGATGTAGAATGTATTAGTATAATACTCAAATTCTTGAGGTTTCAATATCACTATGCAAACAATTAAAACGATGAGAAGCAGCAAACAAATCAACGAGCCGCACAGTCTTCGTTTGGCTTGTGTCCGGCACTCGCCCTTGATTCTCTCAAAGGATTCATCTTTGCTCAGGTTGTAAAATTCATCTAGTGTCATAATGATATCCATTTATTGTTGCGATATGTTAATGAAACTCTGGCATTGGCCCGAGTTCTGCAATAGTGGTAGAGCCGGTCAACCGCTTTTGTCTGGAAAAGACGCTAAACAGTGTTTGTTAGGTCATCAGTATGACCAAATTCTTCAACATCATTATAGAAATCCTTATTGACGAGCAAATCGCGCTTAAACAATCGCCATATGATTAAAGCGGCGAAAATGAAGCATGAAACAAACACTACTGTTCTCACGTTCTCACCATAAATTGAAAGACTTATAGCCACAAACCCTGTGAGCAAAATAACTGCATTCAATTGAGAAGTGTTTATATATCGTCTGGCTGCCTGATAATGCAGGAGTGGACTTTTTGATTCTTTCATTACTGTTAGATAATGACGCTGAATCCTAATACATAATGAAAAAAGCAAGAGCGTTGCCAAGAAGATTACTCCAGGAAAAGCATATCGCCCAGCAAGATTCTCGTTACTGCCATACTGCACAGAATTCAATGCATAGAACACAACAAGAAGCACCATGCCCACAATGGATATTATCAAGTTCCTCTTTTTGCTCTTAGTGTCAGTAAAGCTAATCATACTCTCGGCCTTTTGGTTGATACAACGCCTAAGATCCTCCAGATTTTGCATATCGGTTGAGGTTTGGTTGATATGTGACATCTCTTCCATAATATTACATTTTAACGGTTAGTTGTCTAATCTTTCCTTTAATCTTTAGACTTAGCATATATATAAAAGTTACATAAAGATAGCGAATATTTCGGTAAAAATTCACTATTCTCTTTTAATCTTCGGTGGACGCTTATGCATAAAGCACTGTTGCACGTCCCGAGTTTTGTAATTCCGGAATACTTCTTCGTCTCATTTTGTATTAAGTAGGTTAATCTTCGGCAAATATAGCGTTTTTATTCCAAAAGATACTCATTTTCATTTAGGTTTCAGTGAGTTCTTTCAGTTGCTCGATAATCTCTACGTCTCGACTGGAATAGTATGATTCAACATTTTTGTACCGATATATCAAGAGGGCAAATAATACAATTACTACTAGAAGCATAAATATTCCCATTAACGTGTTAGGAAGCGGATCAAAGAAAAAGAGACCGTCAATGAGATAACTCAAAAGTCCCAACTGAAAGAGGAAGAAGGGCCCGCGTTCGCGTTTTTGAGTTTCTTTTCATAAAAGTATAACAACTGATCTAGAGTGTCAAGAGTGTCAAGACTGTCAATTTTCCGAAGAAAACAGTAATTGTTCAGAAAAGACCAGCAAACTGCACAAATGAAAAGCGTAGTGAATATCATAACAGTAATTTGTCTATGCTGTACATTCTGATATTCTTTATAACCGATACTTACAACCTGAAATCCAATCAGAAGGAATAAAAAAGCCAGCCAAACGTATAAACCGACTTTTGTCCTAGATTTACACTTGCCCTTAATCTCTTCAAACAATTCTTTGTTAAGGTTGTTTTTTCCATCTGTTCCAAATTAATTGATATAAATATATGCGTCAATTTTGAGGAATATCATTAGACTTGGTCAGGGCGTTCTTGCCAAAGGAAGCGGGCGCGCACATGGTCGTCGCCATCGACGGTGATGCTCAACGATGTGTTCATCGGGTCGGTGTCGTCGATGACGAATTGGGCCATCTCGCCGTAGTGCGTTTCCTTGATGAAAGCAATTTCCATGCGGCGGATGAAGTAGTGGTCATAGCAGTCC
>JAZQVL010000011.1:0-8167 GCA_045631805.1 Bacteroidales bacterium
TTAAGCCTTAAACCTTAAACCAAATGATAAACATCCTTTTCATCATTGCGCTAACATCTCCAGTAGCATTTGCTTCTAATGCTTTCAGCATTAATTATGAACAATTTTCAATTAACAATTCACAATTTGAAAAAAAGTGGTTTTATGCTCTCGTGCTGGCATTGGGACAAGGTGTGATGTATGAGCTTGGCGATTTGCTCGGTGGAACATTCATGCATCTTGTGACGATACAGCCGAAGTGGATAGTGTTAGCAATATGCATCATGATATTTTACCGGATGTTTATGAACACCCTGAAGATAAAAAACGGAAGCAATTTGTATTTCATTGATTCAATAAAGCATATTTTGCTTCTCTCCGTCGCGACAGGAGTGAATGCTTTCATAGCAGGACTCATGGCAGAGTTTTATATGCCATTCCAAGATAATACACCTTTAATTATTATGGCAGCAGCCTTTGTATGGTCAGCCATAGCTATTCTGATACCATTCTCCAAAATGAAACTAGTTTTCAACAGCCTTGTTAATTTAGTGTCAGCCTTTGTTATTTTTGCAAAAGGTTTCTGGGGGTTGTTTTAGGAACTGAGGAATTTTAAAAAAAGAGCCAAAAATTAAATTTTATGACAAAAGAAAAGTTTATTGAGTTATTACGAAATGCGGTGAATGACTTTGGTGATATTATTAGTATGGATGATGGTAGTTGGGTCGTAAAAGGTTTTATAGATGTTTATAAAAATATATATACGATTTCTACCGATACCAAAGTTATTTCTAAAATAATAGAACTTTATATTTTCCCCAAAATATTAGAATTCGCTAAAAGTAATGATTTGGAAATTGAACTAACCAAAGAACAAAATTTCTACCCAGACATAACTTTTAAAGATAAAGACGGTAATTTGTTTGCTGTTGACTTAAAAAGTAGCTATAGAAAAAACAGTACACATATCAATGGTATGACATTAGGTGCTTTTACGGGCTATTTTAGGGATAGAAAAAGTTTAAAAAATATTACTCATCCTTACAGGGATTACAAAGCACATATTGTACTTGGTGTTATATATGATACTGTACTAAATATAGACGAGAGAAAATCGTATAGAATAGAGCAACTCTCAAATATAACTTCTGTTGTTAAAAATTTTCAGTTCTTTGTTCAGGAAAAATGGAAAATTGCTATTGATAGACCAGGAAGCGGAAACACAAAAAATATAGGCTCAGTAAATAATATAGAGGATTTGATAAATGGTAATGGAGTTTTCTCTGAATTGGGAGAAGATGTGTTTGATGATTATTGGATGTATTATTTGACAGAAGATATGGCTAAAAAGGCAGAATTGCCACAACCTTTTTATAAAAATCTAATTGAATATAAACAATTCAAACATATTGATTAAATGGAATCTCAATTAGCTTTGTTCGAAGAAATAATCCCAGTGACTAATAAATTTCCTACTACACGTTATCAGGGAAGTAAGCATAAATTTGTTGACTGGATATGGCAATGTATTAGAGATATTCCGTTTTATACAGTATTAGATGCTTTCGGTGGTACTGGATGTGTATCGTATAAGATGAAAGAAGAAGGAAAAATGGTTACATATAATGATATTCTTTCTTTTAATCATATTATCGGTAAAGCACTGATAGAGAATGAAAGTGTTCAATTAGATGATGATGATGTTAATGATATTTTAAAAAAACATCACACGATAAATTATTCTGATTTTATAGAAAAAACATTTAAAGACATATATTATACTGACGAAGAGAATCGATGGTTGGATATTGTATCTACGAATATTAGATTGATGAATGATGAATATAAGCAAGCCATAGCTTATTTTGCTTTGTTTCAGTCATGTATTATCAAGCGTCCATATAATCTTTTTCATAGAAAGAATTTATACGTTAGATTGCAAGACGTAAAAAGAAGTTTTGGTAATAAAAAAACATGGGACACTCCGTTTGAAGTACATTTTCGTAAATTTGTTCAAGAATCAAATAATGCTGTGTTTGATGGAGGAAATAAATGCGTTTCAATAAATAAGGACGTATTTGATATTGATAGTAAATATGATTTGGTGTATATTGATACGCCTTATATCAATGAAAATGGTGTTGGTGTCGATTATGCTGATTTCTATCATTTTCTGAATGGTCTTGTTGATTATGATAGTTGGAATGAACATATAGATTATAAAAGTAAGCATTTACGATTGTTTAGAAAACCAAATGTCTGGAATGAAAAAGAACAAATATATGATGCATTTGAAAAATTGTTTTATAAATTTTCAGATTCCGTATTGGTTATATCGTATCGCTCTAATGGAATACCTACGATTGAAGAACTTACAACCCTATTGGTTGAGATGGGAAAAGATGTAAAAATATATCAGTCTAACGAGATGAAATATGTCTTGAGTTCAAAAGTTTCTAATGAAATCTTAATAGTGGCTAAATGATTTTTTAAATTAAAAAATCTTTCGTCTTTTGTCTTTCGCCTTTCGCCTTTTTTGTATCTTTGCGCACTGATTTTTAGTGCAAAATATGTTTCATTTAACTAAGATTTTTCATTTCGAAGCAGCTCACGCGCTTAAAGGTTATGACGGAAGATGCCGTAACATTCACGGCCATTCATACGAGATGCGCGTCACGATAAAAGGAAATCCTATCATGGATGATAATAATCCTAAAAACGGAATGGTGATGGATTTCGGAGATTTGAAGAGAATTGTCAATGAAGAGATAATAGACCATTATGACCATGCCTTCATCATAAACAATCAGTTGCCTGAAGAGTTTATCGAAGAAGTAAAACGTCATTATGAAAGAATCATTATCGTGCCTTTCCAACCAACTACAGAATTGATGCTCCTCGATTTTTCTAAGAAAATCAAGAACAGACTGCCAGAAGGAATTCAACTCGTCAAGATTTTATTGAAAGAGACAGAAGGCTCCTACGCCGAATGGATCGAAGAATAATAGAATTAACATTATTAATAAATTTAAACAAATATGAGAAAGTTTTTAACTACTTTGTTGCTTTTGGTGTTTTTGGCACCTTACGCAATGAGAGCTGATGAAATTATCATTGGCAACGGTACAGAAGAGTCATACACTGTGCCTTTTGGAACAGACTACACCTACACATGGTGCGAAATCATCTATCCTGGTAGCGAAGTGGGCGATGCCTGTACAATCAAAAATATCTATTTCAACTGCAATGCTGCCGACACAATTCCAACAGTTACTTTGACAGAACTCGATGTCTATATGGCAGTAACACAAAGAGATCACATGTCGTCAATGTTAGACTGGACTCCTGCAGCAGACCTCTCACTCGTTTATTCAGGCGAGAATGTCGTTATAGGTGACACCTCATGGGAAAAAATCACATTGGATTCTCCTTTCTACTATAGCGGCGAAGGCAACTTGGTTGTCGTCATAGCTAAGAAGACAGATTTCGCTTTCAATATGAAATTGAAATGGTATTACACAAAAACAGCAGAGACAGAAAACACTGTTATGTATCGTCAAAGCGACGGACTCGAATCAGTAGCTGATGAATTCCCTAATGGCTACCAAGCAAGCGGAAAAGTCTCTTACAGACCAAATATCAAATTAGGTGTTTCTTACGGTGAAATAGATTCTCCATTGTCAATAAATCCTTCTTCATTAGACCTCGGCAACCGCCCTATTGGTGCTTGGATGCGTCCTATGGATGTCGAATTGACAGCAAATGGACCTACAACAATCACTTCTATCTCATCATCAAATCCATTCTTTACAGTAAGCCAAGTGGATATGCCATACGAATTGACAACAGAAAATTCTCTCAAATTGAAAGTGTCTCATTTCTCAGGCGAAGACGGTCAACAAAATGGTGAGATAGTCATCAACCATACTTTCGGTTCTGACGTTATCCCAGTATCAGCAACAGCATATACTCCACAAACTGGCGACGTATGGGAAATGCCAAAAGTCGTTTCTTCTTATCCTTACGTCGATTCACCTGAATATAGCTCATTGAAAAATAACTATATGCTTCCTGGCGATGAAGCTAACGGCTCTGACGTAGTATATCGTCTTAACTTCTCAGAAGAGACAATATTCTCAGCAGCTGTCACCGGTAATAATGGTAAAGTGGCTTTGTATTCAGCAAACTTTAACGGCAAAGGCGGCCCTGACGTTAACAACTACTACGGCGCAGAACCTGGTGACGACGATGATGACAACGACCCATATCAAGAACCATTAGGAGAATCATTCTTCTTCGACTTCAACGACGGCTCTTTAGAAGGCTGGAAGACAAAAGACGTTGACGGCGATTATTGCAACTGGGCAGTATCTAACGGCGGTGGCGTAGAAGGTTACCAAGGAACAAAATGTATTTATTCAGAATCATATTCTGTAACATCTAATTCACCTCTTGCACCAGACAACTATATCTATACCGACGGAACTTATACAATAACAGAAAACTCTGTCTTGTCATTCTATGCATTGCCACAAGATACTTATTATAGCGATGAACATTACGGCGTTGTTGTGTCGATAGATGGCGTTAACTTCACAACAATTTGGGAACATACAGTACAATATGACGAAGTGGCAGAATGGCAATATAAAACTATCGACCTTAGTGCTTATTCAGGACGTAATGTGTTTGTAGGTTTACGTCACTTCAACTGTACAAACGAATATGCTATCCTTATAGATAACGTACAACTTACATCAGGCAACAAATCAAGAGCCAATAATATTAACAACCAAACAGTTCCTGCTGGCGTTTATTATCTCGTAGCTTCTGCAACAGAACAATTCTCTGTTTCTATCAATACAAAAACCGCTGGCGGTTATAACACAGTCGCTGAAGTTATAGCTCAAGAAATTGACGATAACAACGCAAGCATTGTATGGAGCTGGGATTTCATGGACGAAGACAAAGAAGAAACTCCAGAGTTTTCTAACTTTAAACTCTTTAGAAAGAATGTAGAGACACAAGAAGAAATTCTTATAGCTGATAACATAACAGACACAACATACGTTGACGCAACATGGGGCAACGCAACAAGCGGCGTTTATAGATATGGCGTTTCTGTAGTTTATGCAGATTCAAAATATGAAACACCAGTCGTTTGGTCAAACAATATTGATAAAGATATGGAATTATCTGTCACTGTTAATGTTGAAGCAGCAAACGGAGCTTCAGTGGCTGGAACTCAAGTCTATTTCGTCAGCGTTGATGATGTAACATACAGCTATGAAACAACATTAGATGAATCAGGTTCTTATACTTGGAACGACTTCCGTATCGGCACATATCAATATACAATCTCATTGGAAGGTTTCGAATCATGCGCAACAAATGAAGTGATAGAAATTAAAGAAGCTACTGTTATCAATTGTACTCTCGAAGAAAAATTCCACGTCGGCGATTTTTACGTCTCTCCAACAGGATGGGCAATGTGGAACGATAACGCTTCTTCTTTCCAAGTGAAATTGAATGGCCAAACAGTAGCTGAAGTGACAACACCTTATTATCAATTTGACGTGACAAGCCTTGTTCAAGGTCAAGAATATACAGCAAAAGTTATTGGCAATAAAGAAATGGAATACACATGGACATATAACTCATGTGATAACTTCGTTAACGCTAACGACTTTGAGGCTGTTGTCAATGGAAAATCAGTAGAACTCTCATGGCAGCTTCCAGTAGGTGCTTTTTCAAAAGAATTCATGTTCGACTTTGAAGACGGTACATTAGACGGATTCGTGACAATCGACGCTAACGGCGACGGCGCTACTTGGATGAACTCAAACCAATATTCATCAGTTGACTGCGGCTATCAAAGCCATTACAGCGCTATCTCATGTTCATATTATAATTTCTATGACATCGAACCTGACGACTATTTGGCTACAGCTAAGAAATATAACATCACAGAAAACTCTAAACTTGTCTTCAGAGTATGTGCTGAAAACCAAATGTACTGCGCAGAACACTACGGTGTAGGTATCTCAACAGAAAGCAACACCAATGCCGCTGACTTCACCATGATTTGGGAAGAAACATTGACAGCAAAAGAAGGTGCTAAGGCAGACCGCAACGAACGTGCTCAAGGTACATATTATGAAAAAGTCGTTGATTTAAGCGCATACGCAGGTCAGGATGTTTATATCGCATTACGTCACTTCGACTGCTTCGGTCAGTTCTTTATCAATATCGACAATTTGACATTGACAACAACAAGCAAAGACGAACCTAACTACACAAATCTTGAAGTGCTCGGTGCAATGGTTTATCGTAACGGCGAACTCATCACAGCAGAACCTATAGATAAAAACTCATATACCGACGTGGCACCAGGTTGGGGCGACATCGAATATTCAATCAGAGTTGTCTATGGAGGCGAAGAAGAATCATATTACGCAATGTCATGCCCATTGACACAAGAGGTTACAGTTGAAAGAGTTTGTGACGCTCCTAAAAACCTCTACGGCGAAGAAGGTTTCAACGAAAACGGTGAAGGCGGTGTAGCTTTGGTATGGCCTTATACATTACATGGCTCAGAATGGATGTATTATGATGATGGTACAGTAGTTACAGCTCTCGGTATAGGCGGCGAACCATTCTATTGGGGTATTATGTTCCCAGCTGAAGACCTCGAATTCTACGGCGGAACATATCTTACAAAGGTTGCAATGTACGACAGAGAAGGTCACGATGGTAATATCAATATCTATTATGGCGGCGACGAGGCTCCTGAGGTTTTGGTACACAGCCAGCCATATTTATGTACAGGTAGCAATCAGTTCGTTGAGTTTGACCTCACAGCTCCACTTCCAATAGATCCTTCTATGAACTTATGGGTTACTTTCAACAATAATACCGGCAGCTTCCCAGCAGCAGTATGTAACCCAACCGCTGATCCTAACGGCCGCTGGATCTCATTCGACGGCAGCTATTGGGTTGACGTTGCTACTCAAGCAATGAACTACACTTGGATGATACGTGCTTTCGTGACAAGTGAACTCAAAGGCACTATGGAACTCGATAACAGTAAGGAAAGCATCTTCGAACATTATAACGTTTATCGCGGCACTTCAAACAACAATATGGAAATCGTAGCTGAACCAACAGTAGGCAACTACTTCGATGTTGTTGAAGCAGGAACATATTACTACCAAGTGACTTCAGTCTATAATGTCGATGGCGAAGAATGTGAATCAGCTCCAGCTAACTCATACGATAATCCAGAACATGATTATATCGTTGTTGAGTTTACATCAATAGATGAAAATGGCGTTAAAGGCATGATGCTTTATCCTAACCCAACAAACGGTAACTTGAATATCACCGCTGAAAACATAAGCAGTATCACTATCACCAACACATTGGGTCAGGTTGTATATGAAATCGCAGCTGACACTGACAGTGCTCTCATCGACATGACACAGTTTGAAGCAGGTGTTTATATGGTACGCATAATCACAGACAACGGTGTTGCTGTTGAAAGAGTCTTGAAATTCTAAAAATAGTCCACGAAAATGCACTAAATTGTCACGAGAATAATCGTGAGGTATCGTGAAGATTAGTGGATTGTTATAGTCCTGAAGGGACGACAGTTCTAAGGCAGGCATGGAGAGCGAAGCTCGGAATGCCTGCTATTGAGACAAGATGTCAATCGGAGTGCCGAAGGTACGACAGAAGAAAATCATGCAGTTCTGTCGCACTTTCGGCGCTCTTTTTTTTAAATTGAAAAATGACAGTTTCTCGCAAAGACGCAAAGTAATTCTCAGCGTTACTCTGCGTCTTTGCGAGAAGTAAAATCACTTCGGATAGTTCAGTGACCTTGCTATAGGCTCGCGACTTAGTTCAATGGTTTAAAAAACATTCCTAATTCCACATTTCTAATTCCTAATTTTAAAAAAAACTTGTGGTCTTGTAGTCTTGTTGACTTAAAAAAGTGGCGGTGTAAAAATGTAATTTGGCGGTGTAAAATAAAAAAAAGTGGCGGTGTAAAATATTTATGTCGTTAAATTTGTTATCTTTGTAATTGTAATAATAATGATGTTGTTTTATGATTTCAAATGACTTACAAAATAAAATAGAGCAATGTGAGACTTTTCAGCAGGAACTATGGTCATATCGTCCATTGTCG
>JAZQVL010000012.1:0-45702 GCA_045631805.1 Bacteroidales bacterium
AAACTTATTTCTATTTTAAGTTGTTGATATATAAGTTAATAAATCAACTTCGGAATGAACTTAAAAACGTGTGCAAAACTAGTGAATTTATTTTAATAAAACAAGACCTTTTTTAAATAAGTCGCCAAGACACCGAGACTCCAAGACTCCAAGATGAATTTATGTTAAAAGATACTTGGTGACTCGGTGACTTGGTGACTCGGAGTCTAAAAAATATTATCTTTGCAACACTAAAATTTAATATCATGTTCCTGAAATTACACGCAGAAAATCCTAATCCTCGCAATGTCAAAATGATAATAGATTGCCTCGAAAACGATGGCGTTATCATTTTTCCTACTGATACGATTTACGCTATCGGATGTAGCATCAACAGCACAAAAGCTCTCGACCGCATCGCGCGCATAAAAGGAATAAAAAAGGAAAAGGCTAACTTCTCTGTTATTTTCCACGACTTGAGTATGTTGTCGGATTTTACGAAACCTATAAATAATGACGTGTTCAAATTGATGAAACGTAATCTTCCAGGTCCGTTCACTTTTATCCTTGAAGCTAATAACAACGTCCCAAAGATTTTTAAGAATAATAAAAAAACTATCGGTATTCGTATCCCAGACCAACCTATAATTACTAATATCGTTCGTGAATTAGGTTGCCCGATTATCACTACTTCTATCGTTGATGATGACGAAATTTCAGGTTTTATGACCGATCCAGAGGAGATAAACGATGCTTATTCTGATAAAGTCGACATAATTATTGATGGCGGTTATGGCGATAAGGAAGAAAGTACTATTGTTGATTGTACTGATAATGAAATAGTTGTATTAAGAGAAGGTAAGGGAGTTTTGGATTGAAAATTTTTTTAAAATAATTTTTGAAAAAATGTTGGAGATATAAAAAAAATATGTACTTTTGCACTCACAAAACGAGGATGACTCGCTAGCTCAGTAGGTAGAGCATCACACTTTTAATGTGGGGGTCCTGAGTTCGAGCCTCAGGCGGGTCACCAAGAAGAGACGCAAAATACAGCGTCTCTTTTTTTATGTCCACGAATTGACACGAATCGTCACGAATTTATTAGTGTTAGATTAGTGGATGAAGAATGTTCATGATTAATACTTAATACTAAAGACTGTTGACCGTTGTCTGTTGACCTAAAACATGAAAACATTTATAATAAACGGAAGAACATTAAACTGTGAGATAAAGCGTTCGCGTAGGAAAACAGTTGCGCTTTATGTTTTTCCTGATGGTCGTATCGAGATTCGTACACCTTTATTATACAATATAAACGAAGTCGAACCTTTTCTCTTGAAACACTCAAGATGGTTGTTCAATCGTCTTGATTCAAAAATTGCTAATAAGGTTACAGAGAAATCTTTTAGTGACGGTGAATTGCATTATTTTCTTGGAAAGCAATATCCGATAAAAGTAAATGTCGCAACGAGAAATTCTGTCGTCTTTCAAAATGAAACAATAGTGATTTTTACGAAATCTCAGGAATTGGTGGAGTCGCTTCTCGACAGATGGTATTTCGAACAAGCGAAGCGAGTTTTTCAGGAAGTTGCAATTCCATTGATAAAACAAATGGAAAAGTATAATGTTGCGCCAAAATCGTTTTCGATAAGAAAAATGAAGACGCGATGGGGGAGTTGTTCGAGAAAAGGAAGCATAAGTCTGAACCTTCATCTCATCAAATTACCTGAGCAATGTATCAAGGAAGTGATATTGCATGAGCTCTGTCATCTCGTACATTTTAATCATTCTAAGGAGTTTTATGCGCTAATGAGTGTCGAAATGCCTGATTGGAAGTTGTGGAAAAAGGAGCTGCGGTTTGTTTAAGTTGTTGATAAATATTGAGTTTTAATATCTTTTTGTATAATTGAAAAAATATCTTGCAGATATAAAAAAAAGTTGTATCTTTGCACTCGCAAACAAGAGGATGACTCGCTAGCTCAGTAGGTAGAGCATCACACTTTTAATGTGGGGGTCCTGAGTTCGAGCCTCAGGCGGGTCACCAAGATAAAGGGTTTCAGTCGAAACCCTTTTTTCGTTTTATCCACAAAGGATATATAGTCCACGAATCATCACGAAAGTTTTTAGTGTAGATTCGTGCAGATTAGTGGGCATAAAATATCCACGAAAAGACACGAAACATCACGGAATATTTGTGGGAATTAGTGAGATTGGTGGAATAAAAATGTCCACGAAAGGACACGAAACGTCACGAAGTTTTAGTGTGAGTTGGTGACTGTAGAGATAAATTGGAAAAAGAACGGGAATTCTTATAGTTGTTAAATGGCAATATCGTTTTATCATATATTGGGAATAGTCATGTCAATCGTCTTGATTGAGATTGTCGGGATTTTATCGTCTAAAAAAGTCAAGACTGCCGACGATTTCTCTCGTGCAGGAGGCAAGGCTGGCACTTGGGTGGTATGCGGAACCATTATGGGAACGCTCATCGGCGGACAATCTACGGTGGGAACAGCGCAACTTGCCTTCACCTATGGTATTTCTGCTTGGTGGTTTACATTAGGAGCTGCTCTTGGTTGTGTTGCTCTTGCGATAGGATATGTGATTCCATTGAGAAGAAGCGGATGCACTACATTATTAGAAGTCGTTTCCAAAGAATACGGTAAGAAAGCAGAGGTGTTAGGCTCCGTATTATGTTCGCTTGGAATGTTCGTAAGCATTGTCGCTCAGATACTTTCTGCTTCTGCATTGTTGATGACATTGTTTCCTGTAAAGTTTTATCTTGCTGCTGCCATCTCATGTCTTATCATGATGATGTATGTGGTTTTCGGCGGATTATGGAGCGCAGGATTAGGAGGAATCGTGAAACTCATATTGTTATGTATCTCGGCTCTCGCTGGAGGAATTATAGTGCTTTCATTGACAGACGGTTATCATGGAATGATGGCGTCTATTGAAGAGATGATGGGAAATGTTCACTTGGATGCAGCAAGCCACGTCCCTACGGTAAATGACCGATACAACAATCTCTTGGCGCGTGGTGTGGGAAAAGACATTGGTTCAGGACTTTCCGTGATATTAGGCGTTTTGGCGACGCAGAGTTACGCTCAAGGAATATGGGCTGCCAAGACTGATAGCGCTGCCAGAAAAGGAGCGCTCTATTCTGCGATATTAACGATACCGATTGGAGCTGCTTGCGTGCTTATAGGACTTTATATGAGAGGACATTATGTCACGGCTGAAGAGTTGAATCTCATCACAGAAGCAGGTAAAATATTGCCGGAAAATATTGGCGTGATGGCGACGACAGCTCAGGCTTTTCCTCTTTTCATAACACATTGCATGCCTGAGTTTTTAGGAGGTATCGTTTTGGGTACATTGTTGATTACAGTTATAATCGGCGGTTCTGGATTGACGCTCGGTTCTTCTACAATTTTAGTTCGTGATGTCTTCATGAAGATAAAACCTTCGTTAAAAGAGTCTTCTAAAAACCTTGCGGTCTCCCGAATGACTATCATAGGAATATTATTGATGTCGGTGTTTGTGGCAGCCACATTCTCAGGCTCGTTCATCAACGACCTCGGATTCCTGTCGATGGGACTTCGTTCTACAGCGGTCTTCATTCCTTTGACATTAGCGTTATTCTTCCCTAAAAGATTCAAATATAAATGGATTATTATATCAATAATTGCAGGAACAGCAGTCTTGATATTGACGCAAATCTTAAAACTTCCTGTTGATGGAATCTTCGTAGGATTGGGAGTGAGCGTGGGATGTTGTCTCTTGGGGATTAATTTCCAACCAAAATCTTCTTTGTGAAAATATTGTTCTTACTGAATGCCTTAACAAAGTAAAGACCAGACTTCAATCTTTCATTTCCTATCAATGTTTTCTCAATGACATCCTCTTGTTCATACATTTTATTACCTAAAATATCATATATCTGTATGGTGTAATTTTCGTTGTCTGGAAATTCGACATAGAATGTTCCGTTGTTAGGATTAGGATAAATAGATATTATCTTTTCTTCAGTAATATTTATATCTAATATGGTTACTGATGGAGGTAGTACGATATTGTCAATCATTGCGTAATCCGTTGATTCTTCATAAAGTTTTCTGCTTAAAAAACGCCATTTTAGGACATGTTTTCCTTTGGGTAACTTATATGATGATTTTGACCAATCTATATTTCCATACCAATCGTTTATGATTTTATCATCGATATAAAAAGTTAAGCAGTTGGTCAGGTATGTGTTATCTGTTGATAATTTTTTATAGAAACTGATTTCTGTATCGATGATAGATTCTACTTCTATAAAAAGATCTGTATTACCATCATCTTCACCAATGAATTCTGCTTTGGCGCAATATTCTCCTTGATATGGATCTGTGTTATCTATTTCCCATTGTATTTCGTCGGAATTGGTGAATTGCCAATTGTGTGAACTGAAATCTCCAGTTTCGAATGTTTCGAAATCTGATCCAATGACTATATAATATGGCTCATAGTAATTATATTCTCCAGAACTTGTCGATAGAAAAAGTTCGTAGTATGCATCGGGAGTGCATTCGTCCAATGTAAAGGTAAATGCAAATGTGAATGTGTCTGATACTGCTAAATTATCTATTATGGTTTCATTTTCATCGTAATAGAAGTCCGATGATGGGCAGATGACTTTGAAGGATATGTTTTCTGCATCACATCCGCCGTAATTTTTCATTGTGAAGTATATAGTCGCTGATTCGCCTGCTTCAATATGATTGTCTCCGTTTGATGAAGAATCATCTATTTCTATTTTGTCTTTAAATAATCTAAAGATAGGGGAATATATTTTTGCGTTAAATGTGCGTTGGTGACTTTCTGTGCCGTTTGTCGTTGTGATGTAAAAGTTTACGTTAGTTTCATTTGGAACATGGCCACTTACTTCGAAAGCGAAAGCGTCTTTAAGGTTTATCTCGGAGTTGCCCATTATTTCATCAATTTGTGTTACTGACTTTGTTATATTTACGTATTCTGGGCGGTCGCAACTTAAAGTTGCAGTAATATTATTGTCAGCAACAAGACCTGAATTTTTAAATGTTACATCTAAAGAGTGTGTTTCAGAGTGTTCTATTATGTTGTTGTCATCATTCAGATGATAGTTGATGAATGTTACGTACGGACTGTTGTCAGGGATGAAGATGATGTCGTCGGTTTGAGGGAATATATTAGGACCATTTATTTTAAGTTGTAAAGTTTCTGATTTTGTCATGTTCTCTATATTATCTTCGAAAATGATATTGGCATAACCTTGTGAATCGGTTATTGCTGACCCGATCAGTTCGTCGTTTTTAAATATCATGCAACGGATGCCTTGCATGGCAATGTCGTTATTGTCTCTTACGACGATTTCGTAAGAGTCATTTCCTGCGATTATTGTACTGTTATGTATGACTTTAGGAGTATAAGGTTTGTCAATCCATATAGATGCGGCGCCATCACCGATGATATTAAGACAATAAATGTTCCATAAATAAGCACTAACATCTATTGCCCATGGTGCGGTTTTTATTTTTGCTTCACGTACTGCCATCGCTAATATGTCTTGATTATTTCCGTATTGAGCGTTTATCATTTCTCGGTGCAGGTGAGCGGCAGGTCCTTCTGTTTCACCGGCCAAATAGAATCCTTCGCGTGAATTTCCTATGATGGCGAAACAGAAGTTGTTGATTGTTGTCATGCGTTCCATGATAGAGACTTTGTCGAATGCGGCGCAAGAGCAACCATGTGAATACATATAGGTGAAGTTGTTGTCTATGCCATTGAGAGAACTGAAGTTGTCGTCTGTTATATCATTGATTCCCATTCCTGCTATATAGTTAGGATTGGCATGACCGACGTGGTGTATAGATTGTGAACCATAATTGATGGCATTCATGAAGTTTGCTTTGCTCCAAGTGCCATGTTCTGCGTATATTCGGTTGAAATGATAATCTTCAGGAATGCCTGTTGTAGCATAGTCGTTATCCTCTCTGTAACCTATTATGAGTTCAAGGTAGTCGCCTCCGTATGTTTCGTCATCTGCCTTTTCGCTTCCAAGTACTATATCTCTCAGTTCGTGTGAGATGGGATTACATTGATATGATAATGTTTTGTGTATTAATGTTTCTTGCGTTGTGTTACTTGTAAAAGACATTCTCGATATTCCTATCTCGGGCAAGAGGTCTGCTTCTTCAATTTCGCCCCATTTGTCGTCACCGTCATCGTTCCAAGTGCCGTCAAGATTTGAGTAATACATGTCGGCAGGGATGTCATATCTCTCAAGTTCACCGTCATTGACTGAAGAATAAAAATCTTTGTGAGGAATAATAGTGACGTCGCCACCTAAAGTCACTAATGATATTCCTTCGTTTTGATATTCTTGTTTGATGTAATTACGTATTTTCTCTTGATAGTCTTGACCTTCTATATCGGAGAAAATCATTTTAGTGCCGACTATTTTAGTACGAATTCCAATGCTGTTGTAGTAATCAATATATGGGGAAAAACCTTTGATGTATTTGTCTTTTGTTATGATGAGCATGTCATATCCAGGTAATGATGTGTTTCTGGTTTTATAAGAACTTATCATTTCAGGATTTTGGGCCAGATCGCTAATGCTTTTAATATTATAAGGTGTATTCCAGATCATAGAAGAATGATCAGATTTTTCAGCTACGATATTTATTTCAACTTTAACGGTACTGGCATATTCGACCTTTCCTGTTGATGGAACGTATCTCAATGGTGTGAAATTTAATAAAGCGAATGCATAACCATTGAGATATTGTGTGATTACTTCGCTGTGTGATTTAGTAGGATAATCATTAGCGGATCTATATATTTCTTCATTTTTGGAAAATTGAATCAGATCTGGTCGAGAATAAGGAATGAATCGCTGAGCTGGGTACAATGTATATTCACCTTCTATCTCGACGAAATCTGAGAAGATGATGTCAACAGATGAAGCTTTGTATCCTTGAGGTAGCAATAAACTTACCGGATAATATGGAAGATTAGGGAAACCGACCTCGCCATGGAGTTTGCATCCTTCAAAATTAATCTGATGATAATTGTCAGTGCTAATAATATTAGGTTCTTTAAAATGATAGACCATTTCAACTTTTTGAGCACTTGCGTAGCCGAAAGAGAGTAAAAATAAAATTAAAAAGAACTTTTTCATGTTATGTGATTTTTGAGGTTAATAAACTTGTTTTTTATATTTCAAGATGTATTCATGTTATTCTTTAGCAAAAATATAATATGAAATTCCATTTGTCAAGAAAAAAAATTATGCGTTTTTATGCGTTTTTTCTCTTATGTTTTTGGAAATCAATATTATAATTGTTTAGTTTGGAATTTTTTATGATAGATTTTTTTGTCATGACTTAGAATAGTTTAAAATTCTATTCAAAGATATAGCCTTTTTTCTATCTTTGCTTTCTAAACAAATTAACTATGAAAAGAGGATTTGGAAGTGACAATCATTCGGGCATTTCGCCTGAGGTTTTGAAAGCTATATCAGATGCGAATGTTGATCATGCTTTGGCGTATGGCGACGATGAATATTCAGCAAGAGTAGAAGAGATTTTTAAGCAACATTTTGGCAGTCAGGCTTCTGTGTTCTTTGTCTTTAATGGAACAGGAGCGAATACATTATGCATTGATGCGATGTGTCGCTCTCATGAAGCGGTGGTTTGTGCCGAGACAGCGCACGTCAATGTTGACGAATGTGGTTCTGTGCAGAGAGTGGTAGGTTGTCGTCTTCTCACGGTCCCGACACCTGATGGCAAGTTGACACCGGAAATAGTGAAGACACAATTACACGGTTTCGGTTTTGAACATCATTCGCAGCCTAAAGCGATAACAATTACGCAGTCAACGGAGTTAGGTACTTTATACACTCTTGGAGAGATAAAGGCGCTTGTCGATATAGCTCATGAATATAATATGTATCTTCATGTTGACGGAGCGCGCATCGCCAATGCAGCTGTAGCTCTCGGCTGTACTTTTAAAGAGATGACGACAGACTTAGGCGTTGATATTGTTTCTTTTGGTGGAACGAAAAACGGCCTGATGATGGGAGAGGCGGTAGTGTTTTTGAACACAAAACTTGCTGAGAGTTTCAAATACAGAAGGAAACAGGCCTTGCAGCTTTGCAGTAAGATGCGATTCATAGCGGCGCAGTTTGAGGCGTATTTCAAAGACGATTTATGGAGAAGAAATGCCGAGCATTCCAACAAGATGGCTCAGCTTCTTTATGATAAAGTCAAAGACATTGAATTTGTTAAGGTGATGTATCCTGTGCAGTCGAATGGCGTTTTCGTGCAGATGCCTCGTGAGATATGGACTGAACTGCAGAAACATTATTTCTTCTACGACTGGGATATAGACAATGACGTGGTCCGTTGGGTCTGTTCTTTTGACACTACAGAAGAAGATATTGAGAAATTCGTTGAGGTGATAAAGGGGTTTTGAAACCTCATCCGCCAACTTGTAGTCTTGTAGTCACGTTGTCTTGTAGTCTTTTAATAATCTCCTCAACATCAAGGCTTTCGCCTTTAACAGTGATGTGTGCTTGTTCGTAGAACTTCATCCTGTCGCCATAATGTTTATTGACGAAATCAATGACCTCTTGTTCTGTTTTTCCTTCGATGAGAGGTCTTTTCTTTTTCGACTGCATGAGACGATGCACTGCTGTCATAGGAGCGACCTTTAAAAATACGGTAGTGCCATTTTCGTTCATCCATTCCATATTGTCGAAGAAACACGGAGTGCCGCCGCCTGTGGCGATGATGACATTATTTAACTTGGCTGTGTCTTTAAGAATCTGCGACTCTAACTTACGAAAAGCTGCTTCGTCATATTTATGAAAGAAATCTTGAACGGATATTTTGTATTTCTCTTCGAAAAGTTTGTCTAAATCAATGCCTTGCCACGACATTTTGTTGGCAAGATGCTTCAGTGCCGACGACTTGCCGGAACCCATGTAACCGATGAGGTAGATTCTTTTTAATGCATAATTCATAATGCATAATTCATAATTAAAAGAGACGTGTCAATGTGTTTGTTTATTTTTATGGTAACATTGACGCGTCTCTACAATTTTAATTTTCAATTTTCAGATCTCAACTTCAAGAGAACTATATTCTCAACATGGTGAGTATGTGGGAACATATCGACTGGCTGAACAGCCTTCACTTCGTATAATGAGTCGAGGAGTTGAAGGTCGCGAGCTTGTGTCGCTGGGTTGCAGCTGATATAGACGATCTTCTTAGACTGTATTTTAAGAAGTTGTTCAACGACTTTCTCGTGCATGCCAGCGCGTGGTGGGTCGGTGACGACGAAGTCAGGGCGGCCGTTAGCTTCGATGAATTCGTCAGTAAATACTTTCGCCATATCGCCAGCGTAGAACTTCACATTATTAATATTGTTGAACTCGCTGTTGATCTTCGCATCGGCGATGGCTTCTTCAACATATTCCACGCCAACGACTTGTTTTACGAAGCGAGCGAAATATAATGCGATGGTACCTGTTCCTGTGTAGAGGTCATACATCAATTCATCGCCTTTTACCTCAGCTAAGTCGAAAGCAGCTTTGTATAATCTTTCACCTTGATAGACATTTGTCTGGAAGAAAGAAACTGGTCCGACTCTGAATTTAAGGACGTCGTGGCCTTCGCGTGGAGCTTTCATCGTCTCGATGAGACATTCTTCGCCATAGACGTTTTCGAAAGGAAGGTCGGTGATGATGTCGTTGAATTTATTGTTGATGACCAACATGATAGAGATGATTTCTGGGAAACTTTTTTGTAACTCAGGAATCATCACGTTTCTGATGAGGTCGTTTTCTTCGTTGATGACGACGATGACCATGAACTCGCCTTTGCCGTTGCAACGTATCACGACGTTACGCATCAGACCTTCGTGAGAGCGGACATTATAGTATGATAACTTATGTTCTAAAGTGAAATCTTTGATAAACAATCTGATTGCGTTAGAAGGTTCTTGTTGCAGCCAGCATTTCTCGATGTCGATGACTCTGTCGAACAATCCTGGTAGGTGATAGCCGAAACCTTTGACAGCATCTTCGTCGTGAGTGCCAGCAGGTGCGCCGTCAACGAGCCATTTACGGTTTGAGAAGCTGTATTCCAATTTGTTACGATAGAAATACTGTTTTTCGGAGCCCAAGATAGGAAGTATTTCAGGATATTCCACTTTGGCGATTCTGTCGAGGTTATCTTTGACTTGTTTTTGTTTGTAATGAAGCTGCCATTGATAGTCGATGTGTTGCCATTTGCAACCGCCGCAGAGACCGAAGTGCTGGCAGACAGGCTCGACGCGTTTGTCAGACATTTGCTTGAAGTTGACTATTTTGCCTTCGAAGCATTTTTTCTTTTTCTTAAAGACTTGTAAGTCAACAATATCTCCAGGAGCTCCGAATGGGATGAAAACTACTTTATCGTCTGGCTTAGCGACGCTCATGCCTTCTGCGCCAGCGTCGATGATGCTGACATCTTCTAAAAATTCAGGTTGTTTAATTTTCTTTTTCATAGTAGAAACTTAATTCTGTATAGCTGTCAAAATAACATTGTCGAAATTTTCATGATTTTTAATGTTTAAATCATTGCACAAAAATAGTGTTTTATTTTTGAATTATGAAAACTTTCTTTAAACATAAGGACTTTATTTTTTTTTAGGTTTTATCATAAAATACAGAAATTTTAGGATAAAATAAATACACTTTTTAAGTGAAATATCTGTGAAAATAGTTTTATATTTGCAAAGGTAATCATAAAAAGGAAGATTGTCAAATCATTATAAATAATAATGTTATGATTGCTATTGAAGGAAATTATCGCAAAAAAATGATGATATTATGGAAAAAATGATTTTTATATTCTTATTGTCGCTGACATTGGTGGATGTGACATCTCAAGAAAATGCAGATAATAACTTGTTGTCTTATGCAGACAGCGAAAAAACAGTGATTTGTGGCAAATATGAAGGTGGTTCTGCTAACCGCTCACAAACGGTAAGTGGCAAAAATAATGGTCATGATTATGTTGATATGGGATTGAGCGTGAAATGGGCGACATGTAACATAGGTGCATCTCATCCAGAAGATTACGGCAACTACTTTGCTTGGGGCGAGACGGTGCCAAAAGAAGAATATACTAAGGATAATAGTATTACGTATAGAAAGAGAAAGTTTAGTGAAAAAATTAAAGTGGGAGGAAATCCAAAGTATGATGCAGCTGTTGCAAACTGGGGCGGTGGCTGGAGAATGCCGACGTATGAAGAAATAGAAGAGTTGTATGAAAAATGTACATGGAAATGGACTGAAATGAATGGCGTGAAAGGTTGTAGAGTTACGGGTCCGAATGGTAATAGTATTTTTCTTCCTGCAGCTGGTGAATTTCGTAGAACATTAAATTATGAAGCTGAAAATTACGGATATTATTGGAGTTCTGAGCCAGCTACATATAATCGTAGATATGATGCAGCATATCAAATTTATTTCAGCAGTAGCTGGGAAAGACGTGGCATTGTTAGCAAAAGTATATTTATGGAATTACGTGATTATGGTAAGAATATACGGCCAGTGATAGAATGAGAATGTTTTTGATGTGTCTTATGATGTAAAAAAACGAAAATCCAATAAAATGAAGATACTTCCAGTTGAAAAGATAAGAGAAGCCGATGCTTTTACGATTGAAAATGAACCTATTGACTCTGTCGATTTGATGGAGCGAGCGGCTTCGAAGCTTTATGAATGGTTTATGCAACGTTGTAAAACCAAGGAAGTTTCTGTTAAAATATTTTGTGGAATCGGCAATAATGGGGGAGATGGACTTGCTTTTGCCAGAATGCTTTATGCGACGAATATAATTCCGCAGGTTTTTGTCGTCCGTTATTCTGAAAAGATGAGCGCCGATTGCGAGGTGAATTTCAATAGGTTGAAAGAAGAGACGGAAGTGCCGATGTATGATGTTTTTTCAGAAGACGACTTTCCGCAAATATATGATAATGAGATTGTCATAGATGCGATATTCGGTTCGGGATTGAATAGAAATGTTGAAGGATTTACCGCAGAACTTATTAATTATCTCAATAAAACCAATGCGATAAAAATCGCCATTGATATTCCATCTGGATTATTCGCCAGTAGAAGCCAACAACCAACAACCAACAGCCAACAGCCAATACTCAGAGCCGATTACACGTTGACATTCCAATTCCCTAAACTCGCATTCATGTTTCCGGAATATGATGCTTTTGTTGGGAAATGGGAAGTGCTTGATATCAAGTTGCACAAGGATTTCATAGACAATGTCGAGACATTGAATTTCTTTACGACAGAAGCTGTTGTTAAACCGATATTGCGCAAGCGTGCGAAGTATTCACATAAAGGAACATACGGACATGCTTTGATGGTGGCGGGTTCGGCTGGCAAGACAGGAGCGGCTCTTCTTGCGGCGGAGTCATGCATGAGGACAGGTGTCGGTCTGTTGACGGCACATCTTCCTAAAGACGCGCTTCTTCCGATGCAGATATATCTTCCAGAAGCGATGACGGATATTGATGAATCGAATACACACTGTACTAAAATAGATGATATACTTACATATACGGCGATAGGAGTGGGGCCTGGTCTTGGTAAAAATGAAGAGACGATGACTCTTTTGAAAAAGATAATTCAGGAAGCCACGCAGCCATTGGTGCTTGATGCCGACGCTCTTAATATAATTGCCGATAATCCGACATGGCTTTCATTCTTGCCTGATAACACAATACTTACGCCGCATCCTAAAGAGTTTGACCGTCTTTTCGGCAGAACGAATAACTCTTACGAGCGTCTTGAGCTTCAGAGGAAGATGTCGGTAGCGCATAATATAATTATAGTGCAGAAAGGAGCGCATACCGCTATCACTTTCCCTAACGGAACCTGTTTTTTCAACTCGACGGGTAATCCAGGGATGGCGACAGCTGGCAGCGGTGATGTGTTGACTGGTATTATTCTGTCGTTTCTGGCTCAACGGTATATGCCGCAGGAGGCTGCTTTGCTCGGTGTTTATCTTCACGGACTTGCTGGTGACATTGCAGCAGAAGAGTCGGGAATGGAGTCGTTGATAGCGAGAGATATAACGAGAAATATCGGAAAAAGTTTTGAGAAACTCCGTTAATATTTCTGACCACGAATCCACACGAATCCACACGAATCTCCACGAATCCACACGAATCTCCACGAATAAATTTAGTGTATGTTTAGCGCAGATTGGTGGACATTATTTCCGTCCACGAATCCACACGAATCTCCACGAATAAATATTAGTGTCCGATTAGCGCAGATTGGTGGACATTGTTTCAGACCACTAATCCACACGAATCTCCACGAATAAATTTAGTGTCTGGTTAGCGCAGATTGGTGGACATTGTTTCAGACCACTAATCCACACGAATCTTCACGAATAAATTTAGTGTCCGATTAGCGCAGATTGGTGGACAGAAAAAAATCTCATATCAATAACATTTGTGTGTTTTGTACGTTATCATTCAAAACAAAGTCTAATTAAAAAACAATTGCGGAAATAAATAATCTTTACTTTTTATAGAAAAAATATTGTATTTTTGTTAATCAGAAAAAATGACTATGGTGAAGACAAGTATTCTTTGGGCTGATGATGAGATAGAACTCCTCAGACCGCATATTTTATTCTTGGAAAAGAAAGGTTATGAAGTGGTTACGACCAACAATGGCAGTGAGGCCTTGGACTTGGTTCGTGAACGTCATTTCGATATAGTTTTTTTAGATGAGCAGATGCCAGGTATCTCAGGAGTGGAGACTCTTGAAAGAATCAAGGTTGAATATCCGAACCTTCCTATCGTGATGATTACCAAGAGTGAAGAGGAAAGTATCATGGAAGACGCAATCGGAAGTAATATCGCTGATTATCTTATAAAACCAGTTAACCCAAACCAGATTCTTCTTTCTTTGAAGAGAAACCTTGAAAAGAAACAGCTCGTTGACGAGAAATCGACATCTAAATACCAGCAGGAATTCCGTAAGATTGGAATGGAATTAAATAATAATCTCAATTACAATGAATGGGTTGATGTTTATAAAAACCTTACACGCTGGGAGTTGGAGCTTCAAAAATCCAATGATGACGGTATAAAGGAAATCCTTTCTCTTCAAAAGTTAGAAGCCGATAATATCTTCTCTCGTTATGTAGAAAGAAATTACGTCGATTGGATTCAAGGCAAGAATGACGACAAACCGACGCTCTCTCATACCTTGATTCGTGATAAGGTGATTCCACGTTTGACTGATGATGACAAGCCATTGTTTTTCATCTTGATAGATAATCTCCGCTATGACCAGTGGAAGTCGATACAAACTCTCCTTGAGCCTTATTTCAGAACAGAAAGCGATGATATTTATTATAGCATCTTGCCAACGACAACCCAATATGCGCGCAACTCTATATTTGCAGGACTGATGCCTCTTGAGATTCGTCGTCGTTTTCCAAAATATTGGGTCGATGAAGAAGATGAAGGCACTAAGAATCAATATGAAGGCGAGTTGCTCGGTGAACAGCTGCGTCGCTTTGGCAAGAATATAAAATATTCGTATAATAAAGTGCTCAACCTTGCGGCTGGAAAGAAACTCGCAGAACAGATGTCTAATCTCATGCAGAACAAGCTCAACGTGATAGTGTACAATTTTGTGGATATGCTTTCGCATGCGCGTACTGAGATGGAAATTATCAGAGAACTGGCATCAGACGAAGAGGCTTATAGATCATTGATGCTTTCTTGGTTCGAGCATTCATCTTTGTTCGATATAATGAAATTCATATCGCAAAAGTCATGTAATGTTATTGTGACTACCGACCACGGCTCTGTATGGGTGAAGAATCCTGTCAAGATTTTAGGTGACAGAGAGGTTAATACAAACCTTCGCTATAAATATGGCAAGAGCTTGAAATATAATGCAAAAGAAGTGTTTGAGATTCGTGATCCAGAGAAGATATTCTTGCCAAAAGCAAATATCAGCACTTCATACGTGTTCACTCGTTCAAACGACTTCTTCGCTTATCCGAATAATTTCAACTATTACGTTAATTATTATAAAAACACATTCCAACACGGCGGCATATCCATGAATGAGATGTTGATTCCTGTGGCTTATTTGAAAAGTAAATAAATTTTAACAATGCAAGAAATATCATTTGAAATAAACAATATTGAAGAATTATCAAAAGTATCAGACATACTTTTGGATTGGCGTGAAAAATCAAATATCATAGCTTTTTACGGAGCGATGGGAGCGGGAAAGACTACTCTCGTGAAAAACTTGTGCCAGAGACTTGGCGTGAGTGATGAAGTTAATAGCCCGACTTTCGCATTGGTCAATGAGTATCAGACAGAAACACTGGATTCTATTTTCCATTTCGATTTTTATAGAATAAAAAGTCTTGAAGAAGTATTTGATATAGGCTATGAAGATTATTTTTATGGCGGGAGCCTATGTCTTTTGGAGTGGCCTGAACTTATAGATCCTCTTATGCCTGAACACTTTATAAAGGTGGAAATAACTCATGGAAATACAGATACGAGCAGGAAGATTAGATGTTCGTTAGTGTAAGTGTTAAAATTTATTATTGAAAATATTGGGCTGCTTATGTATATAGGCAGCTTTTCTCTTTTTATATATTATTTTTAAATAAAGAATGCTTGATTTTTAATATAAAATGAGTAAATTTGTGGTTTGATTTTTAAGTTTAAATAAGAGGTTTAACATTCTTGGTGTTAGCGTGTATGAGTGGAAATATTCGATGAATATTGATGGAAAGGGGAGTGTTAAATGTATTTTGTATAATTAAAATGTAAGTTATGAAAAAGATTGTTTTTGTAGGAAGTGGCGCTATTTCAACAGCAATAGGTAATGTTTTGGCAAGAAAAGCTGTTTATGATGTTACATTGCTTTCTATTGAGCAAGAAGTGGTTGATTCAATCAATAACGATAGAGTTAACATCGCATATTTCCCAAATGTGAAGTTGTCGAGAAATATAAAAGCTACAACAGATATAGAGATTTTAAAGGATGCTGAAATAATTTTTATGGGTATTCCTTCTACTGCTGTCGTCGATTATCTCGCTAATAATAAGCCGTATATAAATCCAAAAGCTCTAATAGTGAATCTTGCAAAAGGTTTTGGAAAGGAAGATAGACTTATTCCTGAGTGTTTGGCTGAGTTTATGCCTAATCCGATTCTCACAATGAAAGGTCCATCTTTCGCTCGCGAGATAATAAACCGTCAGGAGACTGGCTTCACGCTCGCTTCTCAAAACAGCGATTATTTCAATGAAGTGGCTGAACTTTTCGAAAATACTAATATTCACTTCGATTTCTCTAACGATATGCTCGGCGTTGAAATAGCAAGTATCTTAAAAAATATTTACGCTATCGTAATAGGAATGCTCGACGCCAACTATGACTCTCCAAATCTCAGATCTCTTGTCATTACAAAGTCAATCAATGAGATGCGTAAGCTGATGCTTTCATTCGGAGGACAAGAAATAACAATGTTCAACTATTGCGGCTTCGGCGACTTTTCACTCACTGCTCTCAACGACATGAGCCGTAACAGAACACTCGGACTTCTCATCGGCAAAGGCTTCTTTAACAGCGGAATATCTGAAAAAGTCGTTCTTGAAGGTCGTATCGCGACGGATGTGTTCTATCAGAAAGTGGAAGAAAGTCATATAGATATCAGCGCATTCCCAATAATGTCGGAATTGTATCACGTATTCAATGACAATGATTACCCAACTAAGAAATTTGTTAAAAATATTTTGAATAAAATTAAGTAACTTTCAAATTTCAGTTTTCAATTTGAATAATGGGAATCGTTGTACGACAGAGTATTAAAGGCTCGATAATGAATTATATAGGGGTGTTGGTGGGTTTCATCACCACCTTTTTCATTGTCACTAAATATCTTACGACAGAGGAGGTGGGGCTTACTCGCGTCCTCGTCGATGCCTCTATTCTCTTGTCGGGACTTGCTCAGCTTGGAACGAGCACTTCGGCGATGCGATATTACCCGTATTTCAAAGATGAAAAAGAACGCGACCACGGATTCTTCGGATGGTCGGTGATAATTCCTTTCATTGGATTTATAATTTTCTCCATCCTCTTTTTCGTCTTTAAACAGCCTATAGAAAATTATTTCTCCAAAAACTCAGAGCTCTTCGTCGATTACATATATTTCGTGATACCAATGGCGTTCTTTATGACGTATCTGCTTGTGTTTGAGACAAATTCAAATCTGCTGATGCGAATTGTCGTCCCTAAATTCATACGGGAGGTGGGAATACGTATCATGACATTGGTGGTTTATCTTCTTTATGCTTTCGATGTCATTAATCTAGATGGTATGGTGGTAAGTCTCTGTCTTACATACGGAATAGCGACGGTTTTAAATGTCATTTATCTCTTCTCTCTTAAAAAAATATCATTCAAGATAGAACCCGCTTTCGTGTCTAAATGGTTGCGTAAAGACTTCATTTTCTATACTTTATTCTTGATAGCAACATCATTGGCAGGAAATCTTATTCCGGTTTTGAATACATTCTTTGTTTCCGGAAAACTCGGTCTTGCCGTCGCTGGTATCAACACGATTGCAGTGTATATTGCGAGTATGGTGGAGATTCCTTATCGTTCGCTCGCAGCTATCTCACGTCCTCATATCTCACAAGGCATGAAAGATAATAATATGCTGGAAGTCAATAATATGACAAAGAATGTTTCTTTGCATCAGTTTATGGCATCGATGTTTATCTTCTTCATTATATGGATAAATATAGACCTTGTCTATGCTTTGATACCTAATGGAAATGTCTATGACGAAGCTAAGTTTGTCGTTTTGATTCTATCCGCCGTTAAAATAATTAACACCTCTCTTAATGTCGGAGCGACGGTCTTGAGCTATTCCAAATATTATTATTACTCACTTCTCTTCACAATTATCTTGACGGTTACGGCGATTTATATGAATATCAAACTGATACCGCTTTGGGGAATGGAAGGGGCCGCTCTTGCGTCATTGATTTCATATATAGTATATTACACATTCATTCTAATATTCGTTAGTTGGAAAATTAAAGTGACGCCATTGTCAATGAGAGAGTTATATACTTTGATGATAATAATTTCGTTATTTGCAATAGATTGGTTGTTACAGACTTATATGTCGAAACATTTGATTTCGATATTTAATGCTGAATTGTTCGGAAAGATATTGGATTCTGTTGTAAGAACATCGCTTCTTTCAATAATAGGAATCGTAATTATATATAAATCAAAGATTTCAAAACAAGTAAATGACATTATTGATAAGTTTTTATCAATGTTAAAATTAATATAGAAACAATATGAAAATTATAATAGTAGGACCAGCGCATCCTTACAGAGGCGGTATTGCGGCTTTCACCGACAGATTGGCGACTGAATTCGTTGCCGAAGATGTTGATGTTGAGCTATATACTTTTACCTTGCAATATCCTGCCTTTCTCTTTCCCGGGAAGACTCAATATTCTGACGGACCCGCTCCGGAAAATGTGAAGATATTCCGTAAGATTAACTCCGTCAATCCTTTGACATGGATTAAGACTGCAAAAGAAATACGCAACAAGAAACCTGATATTGTCTTGTTCGCTTATTGGATGTCATTCTTCGCACCTTGTTATGCAAGAATGGCAAAGATAATATCAAAGAATAAGACTTCACGTTGCATCGGCTTGGTTCATAATATGTTGCCACATGAAAAATCAATACTTGATATATTGTTTTCTCCTCGCTTCGTGAAATCGATGGATGCTTTTGTGGCTCTTTCAAAATCTGTCTTGGAAGATATTTCTAAGTTGGATAAAAAATCAAAACCAAAACAATTCTCACCTCATCCGTTGTACGACCATTATGGTGACATAGAAGATAGATCATTGGCGTTGAGTAGTTTATATCTTGATGACAGATATAATTATCTTCTTTTCTTTGGCTTGATTCGTGAATATAAAGGTCTCGATTTGCTCTTGAAAGCGATGGGGGATAAGCGTCTCGATGAATATCCTATAAAACTTATTATCGCAGGTGAGTTCTATGAAAAGAAAGAACCTTATCTTCAATTGATTGATAACTATGAAATTAACGATAAGGTTATAATCTGTGACAAATATATTCCAGACGAAGAAGTGAAGAATTTCTTCAATCTCGCTGATATGGTTGTTCAGCCTTATAGATCTGCTACACAGAGCGGTGTTACTCAGGTGGCTTATCATTTTGAGAAACCGATGCTCGTTACTGATGTGGGCGGTTTGAGAGAGATTGTTCCTGATGGAAAAGTGGGTTACGTGGTTGAACCGCAGCCTGTTAAGATTGCTGATGCAATATGTGATTTCTATGATAATAACAGAAAAGAGGCATTTGAAGATAATATCATAGAAGAAAAGAAAAAATATGAATGGTCGAAAATGACTGCAACGATAATGAAGTTGTATCGCGATACCTTAAATAAATAATGATGATGAAGAAGCTGATTTCTCTTTTGACAAAGATATTTCCACGACAAGTCCTGATAAAATTCAGTTATTTGTTCAGCGTTTTGATAAGACCTTTTTATTGGGGAAATAAAGTTGAATGTCCTGTTTGCGGCAAGCATTTTCGTAAGTTTTTGCCTTATGGATATGGCGAAGCAATGGATAACAGATTGTGTCCTAATTGTTTGTCATTGGAACGACATCGACTTCTTTGGTTATATTTGAAAGAGAAAACAGGATTCTTTACCGACAATTTAAAGGTGCTGCATTTTGCACCAGAGCAGCCTTTCTTAAAGAAATTCAAGAGCTTGAAAAACCTGGATTATACCACTGCCGACCTTGATTCTCCTATAGCAGATTTACATCTTGACGTAACAAAAATTGATTTGCCAGATAAGACTTACGATGTAGTTATCTGTAATCATGTCTTGGAACACGTTGATAATGTTGATAATGCCTTTTCAGAGATAAAAAGAATCTTGAAACCAAACGGTTGGGCGATATTGATGGTTCCTATAAATCCTAATGTTGACACTTTTGAAGATCCATCTGTAACAGATCCTAAGGAAAGACAACGACTTTTCGGTCAGTACGACCATGTTCGTCAGTTCGGCAGAGACTATGCCGATGTTTTGACAAAGGCAGGATTTAAGGTTGATGCCGACAGATTATATTACGAAATTCCAGAAAACCAACGCAATAGAATGCGACTTGCCCGTCCAGGAGAAGAGTTGGTATATAGGGCTTATAGGAACTGAGGAACTGAGGAACTGAGGAATTGAGGAACTGAGGAATTGAGGAATTGAGGAGCTGAGGAATTGAGGAGCTGAGGAGTTGAGAGTCTCTTTAGTTCCTCAATTCCTTAAATCCTATTTATAAAACTCCGGGTGCATTTCCTTGAATTTCTGTTCGAAGTCCCAGAAGCGTCTGATGCTTTTCTTGCTCCAGTCTAATCTCAATTCGTCTTTTTCCTCTTCGGTGAGATGCCAGTCGATGTTGGAGTTATGGAGACGCTGTGTCAAGGTGTACATCATCAAAGCGGCAGAAACGCTGATGTTGTAACTCTCTGTAAAACCGAACATTGGAATCTTTACATACATGTCTGCGTTTTCCAAAGCATATTGGCTTAAACCAGTCTTCTCTGTTCCGAAAACGATAGCGACAGGTTCGTCTAAAGGAAGTTCTTCAGGAGTGAAGTCGTTTTGATGAGGACAAGTTGCCACGATTTTATAACCTTTTTTATGCAGATTGTCGAAAGCCTCAGGAGTGTTGAATTCGTTTTCGTTATATTTCTTTAAGTCGAGCCATTTGATGCTGCCGACCACTATGTCAGGATTGACGTTATAGACCCAACGGTTTTCGATGACGTGGATATCTTGAATTCCGTTGATGTCGCAGCTTCTCAAAACAGCACTAGCATTATGTGACTGATAAATATCTTCGAGGACAACAGTGACGTGGCGAGTTCTATAGTTCAAGACCTCCTCGAAACGTTTCTGTCTTTCTTCTGTTGTATATTGCTTTAAGAAATTGTATAACTCTCTATCTTTCGGTGACATATCTGTTTTTAATTAGTGAAAAATCTTATTGGCAAAGATAGCAAAAAAGTCGATAAATATTCTGTTTAATCCAATATTTCCCAATATCCGCCTTTGTCGGGACCAACTCCGCGAATAATATTCTCTTTTTGTAATTTTTTCAATTGCCATTTAATGCCATCTTGACTAATATCACACAATTCCGAGCTTCACGCAAGGCTTACTGTCAATATCTGCGGTTCTGATTTAGACGCATCAATTACATCTTGTTTATTTTCAAGGTGTAATATGATACGTCTTTACTCGTAGTCTTGTGGTCTTGTAGTCTTCTATTTATACATCTCATTCCACCATGAGTCGTCGCCTTTGAGGTGTTTTTCCCACCATGCCATGATGGTCTTGTGCCATTTGATACGTTTTTTGTAGTCTCTGATATGATGGTCTTCGCCTTCAACTTGTACCAACTCGCATTCTTTGCCTAAGAGTTTCAATGCAGTGTAGAGCTGAATACTTTCTCCTACAGGTACGTTGGTGTCTGATGAACCGTGTAAGAGCAGGAGAGGAGTGTTGACTTTATCAGCGTTGAACAATGCGCTCTGTCCGACATACATTTTCTGGTTGTCCCATGGGAATGTTCCAGCTGCTGCGACGGTATTGTAACCCCATCCCCAATAGCCTTCGCCCCAATATGATGAGATGGAACTGATGCCTGCGTGTGATATTGCTGCTGCGAAAATGTCGGTGCGTGTTGTCAATAATTCTGTCATGAAACCGCCGTATGATGCGCCCATACAACCTACGTGTTCGCCATCGACGAAGTCATGTTTCTTGATGAAGTCCTTAGTGGCGTCGATAATCTCGTCAGCGACGGTGATGCCCCAGTTGTTGACGTGACGTGCAGCGAACTCCTGACCGTAACCTGTAGAACCTGATGGTATTATGATATAAACGACATAACCATTAGCGGCGAAATAGTTCTTTGGATAAAGACCTCTGAGGTGTCTGCCTGTAGGGCTTGTTCCGCCATAATAATAGACAATCATAGGATATTTCTTGCTGCTGTCGAAGTCGGCTGGGAGGTAATAGAAACCGTCAACGATGTTGCCTGCTTTGGTCTTGAAGGTGTAGTCGTGATATTCGCCGAATTGCAAGTCTTGGAATAATTCTTCTTCTGGGTTGCTGCTTGAAACGATTTCGTTGTTTTCCAAATTGACGACGAAGCCTCTCTCTGGTGATTGAATGCCGCTGCCGTAATAAGCGATGAGCGGACTGTTCTGGGCTTTGCTCATGCTGAATACGTTGTCGAGTTCTGTCTCAATTTCTTCAAACTTACCTTTATTAATATCATAAACGTAGATATTGTTGTATGACTTTTCTTCAACTTTGAGATATATTTTGTTGTCGTGCTTGCACCAAATAACTTGGTCGATGTTAGGGTCGAAGTCTTTGCTTATGCAGTTGGCTTTCTTTGTCTCAATGTCGAAAATATAAGCCTCGTGATCGTAGTCGTTGGCAATCATTTTCTTAGGAAGGTTTCTTCCAGCTCCGTCGAACATGGCTGCTGAACCTGTGACCAACAATTGTTTACCGTCAGGAGAATATATCGCTGAACCGCCGAAATAGTCAACCCATAATGTATCGATGCTGAAGTCGTTGACGTCAATCTCCATCATTATCTGTTTTGAATAAGGACGTGTTGTATAGTCTCTTACAGATTGACTTACGATGATTCTGCTGCCATCGTCGCTGATGTCGTGCAAGGATGTGCTTAATTCGCCGGCTGTGAGTTGAGAATGCAAGCCAGTGTTGATGTTGTAGTGGTAAAGGTCTGTTTGGTTACGCCACCAAGGCCAGCGGTCTTCCATGCCATCGAGGCGATGTACGCCGTCTTTACTTTTCTCACCTTTTATATTAATGCCATAGATGATGAAGCTGCCATCGTTGGAGATTGTATATGAATTCATATCTTTTGAGGCTTCCATCAAGAGAGTGACTTCGCCGTTTTCGAGGTTTTGCATGCAAACCTGTGACTTGCCGTTGTCATTCTTTTTGAAATAAACGGCAGCTTCGCTTGGATGGAAATAGACACCACCTAAATTATTATATTTGGTGTTGATGATAGTGTTGTTGTTTCTTAAGTCGATGATTTCTGACCATGAATATGATTTTCCTTCAGGAGCTAATGTCTCTCTGTAAGAATATTTGACGTAGTTGCCGCAAGGAGATATTGATGTTCCAGTGAGGCGGATTCCGTTCATGACTGTATATAAGTCCATGTTTTTCTTAGGTTCGGTGCTCCATGTGAGAGCGTCTGTTTTTTTGCCTGTAAATTCGAATTTGAAGTTCCAGTCGCATTCGCTGTTGCTTTTATGTAAAGACTTAACGATGATGTCGTGTTTGCCTATTTCAAGCTTCATGCTTTTTTCTTTGCTGTTGTCTTCTTTGCAGAAATCTTTGTTTGACAAGATTTTCTCGCCGTCGATATATAAGTCGAAAGCAGCTGTTGAAGTGGCTTTGAATTTCACTTCTTGATATTCGGTGTTATCCAAATAACCGGCGAGTATAGTGTATGAATATTGTTCGTTTTCACTTTTGTTATATATAATATTAAGGTGTCCGTCTTCACTTATTGTGTTTTCGAACCAGGTAGGAGAGTTGGGAGTGTCGTAGATTTTTCTCTCGTAAGCTGCTCTTTGCGCATCTGGCATTTGAATCAATTCTAAGAAATCTGTCGCATTGAACTTCTTGCCGGCAATGTTTGCGCCGTTGTTAAACATAGGGACACTGAGGTTTTGTGTCTCCATTAAAAGAAAACGTTCCGCTTGTTTGTAAGTGGCATCTTCTGAATTCTGAGCTTTTGCTTCAGAAAATGAAAAGATTAACATCAAAAATGTTAAGGTGAATAATGCTTTTTTCATATAAATTTGATTAAAAAAATAATTGAGCAAATATATTTAAATTTTTTGTTGTTTTTTCAGATAAAAAAACTAAATTTGCACTCCGAAAAAATATATTAGATATGGCAAAACAAATTGTAAAGAATGAAGGTGACGAACGCCTCGAATCTATTGAAACAACTTTAACAAACACAGAACTTTTTATAGAAAAGAATCAAAAGACTATCACTGTAGTACTCGTAGCGTTGATAGTTGTAGTTCTCGCTGTTTTTGGTGTTAAGAAGTATTATCTCGAACCACGTGAAAAGAATGCTCAAGAGGCTATCTTCCATGCTGAGCAGTATTTCGAAAATGATAATTTCACTACAGCTCTCAACGGCGACGGTAATTATCTCGGTTTTGTTGATGTTATCAACGAATTCGGTGGAACAAAGACAGCTAATTTAGCAAAATATTATGCAGGTATCTGCTACCTCAACACTGGCGATTTCAACAACGCTGTCAATTATCTTAAAGAATTCAAAGGTAAAGATGTTATCGTTTCATCATTGGCAGCTGGCGCAATGGGCGACGCTTACATGGAACTTGATAAAATGGCTGAAGCAGCAGCAGCTTACGAAAAAGCAGCAGCTTCAGAAAACAGCTTCACATCTCCTTTCTATATGCTCAGAGCTGGTATGGCTTACGAAATGGCAGGCAACTACCAAAAAGCTATCGATACTTACAAACGTATCAAAGCTGAATATCCTAACAGCAACGAAGCTTTCAACATCGAAAAATATATCGCTAAAGCTCAAGCAGAAAAGAAATAAGTATATTATAAAATGAAAAATATACACCCGATTCGAAAGAGTCGGGTGTTTTTTTTAGACCGAAATGAGAAAAAAGAAAAACATGGAACAAAAAAACAAGCTGTTCTCTGGTAATTATCTGAAAGTATGGATAGCTAACTTTATGATGTATTTCTCTTTCTATTTCGTGACGCCATTGCTGCCTCTTTATCTCAGAGACGTATTTAATGCCGACAAGGCAATGATAGGTCTTGTGCTGAGCGGTTATAGCATCGCGGCGCTCGCAATACGTTTCTTCAGCGGTTACATCGTCGATAGGTTCTCGAGAAAGAAAGTACTCCTTATTGGTTATGCTTCATTCGCTCTTTTCTTCTTAGGATATTATCTCAGCGGTTCCATTATTCTCTTCGCCGTAATAAGAACACTGCATGGAGCACCTTTCGGACTGACATCGGTGTCGAGCAATACTGTCGCTATCGATGTGCTCCCGTCAGAAAAAAGAGGCGTGGGTATAGGATATTGGGGACTAAGCAACAACTTCGCTATGGCGATAGGTCCTTCGTTGAGCCTTTTGCTATATAGTCATTTAAATAATTATAGTCTTTTGTTCACAGTGTCGCTCGTTGTGGCATTGTTCGGTCTTCTCATCAACACTTTGGTGGAATGTAAATATCGTCCGCCAATAATGGAAAAGAAGAAGATGTCGCTTGACAGATTCCTCTTGATAGAAGGATGGAGCCAAGGTATTTGTATCGCTCTTATTGCAATGGCGTATGGAATCCTTTCTACATATATCGCTATATATAGTCAGGATGCGCTGAATGTCACAACTGGAACCGGGACTTTCTTCATGCTTTTTTCATTCGGCTTGATAATGTCACGTTTTGTCGGTGTCAAGGCTTTGAGCAGAGGTTACGCTGTTAGAAATGCTACATACGGCGTTATCGTCACTGCATTGGGTTATTTGATGTTTGTCTTATGGCGAAATCTGTACGGATATTATATCTCCGCCGTCGTTATTGGCTTCGGTCAGGCTAGTATGTATCCTGCGGTGCAGACGATGTTCCTGAATATGACGACAAACGACAAGAGAGGAACAGCAAATGCTACAATATTGACAAGCTGGGACTTAGGCGTCGGACTTGGAATAATATTCGGTGGTTATGTGGCGGAACATCTCGGCGGTTATAACTCTGCCTTCATGATGGCGACGATAGTAAGCGCACTCTCGGTCATATTTTTTCTTTCTTACGCAAAGAAAGCATATTTGAAGACTACTCTACATTAAAAAAACTTTAGCCTTTAGCCTTTAGTCTTTAGCCTTTTTCTTATTTTTGCAAAAAATAAGAAAAGTATGAAGATAGTATATTTTGGTACGCCGGAGATCGCATCATCGCAGTTGGAAGCGATAATTGCTGCTGGTTATGAAGTCGCCGCAGTTGTCACAGTTCCTGACAAACCTGCTGGAAGAGGTAAGAAAATACAGAGTTCTCATGTTAAGGAAACAGCCTTGAAATATAATTTGCCAATTTTACAACCGGTAAGTTTGAAGGCTCCTGAATTTATAGAAGAGCTATCATCATACAACGCTGATTTGTTTATTGTAGTGGCATTCAGAATGTTGCCTGAAGTGGTATGGAGCATGCCACCGAAAGGAACATTCAACCTTCATGCGTCATTGTTGCCTCAGTACAGAGGCGCAGCTCCTATCAATCACGCTATTATAAACGGAGAGACGGAGACTGGTCTCACGACATTCCTCTTGGATAAGGAGATTGACACGGGAGAAATCATCATACAAGAAAAAGTTACTATAGAGGAAAACGAGACAGCGGGAACTCTTCACGATAAACTGATGGTTCTTGGAAATAAGGTCGTCGTTGACACCATAAAGATAATAGAGGAGGGCAGAGTCAATTCTCAAAGTCAGGAGATGATTATTGAAAGAGACAATCTTCAGCTGAAACCTGCTCCTAAGATTTTCAAGGAAGATTGTAAAATCGACTGGACCAAAGACGCAAAATCGGTATATGATTTCATCAGAGGCTTGTCGCCATATCCAGCCGCACACACTCAATTTGTTTCCGACGAAGGAGAAACAATGGATTTGAAGATATATGAGGTCGGAATGGAGAAAAATGATAACAAAGATGAATTGTATAAAGTGATAACTGACGGAAAATCGTATCTGAAAGTCGTATTGAAAGATTATAATATTTCAATAAATATAATTCAGCAGGCAGGTAAAAAAGCGATGCCAATAGCGGATTTCTTGAGAGGCGCTCGTCTCAATGGGAATTGGAAAATAAATTGATATTATTTTAAAATAATAAGAATCTAATCTCTTATAAAAAGGGATTAGATTTTTTGTTTTTTATCGTCAAATTGTGCTTTTTTTTTGAAAAAAACAATGTCATAAATGGCCTGATTTAATAAAAATTTTGCCTAAATTTTGATTTTAATGGTTTATAAAATAAAAACTTCCTTAATTTTCGTTTGGATAAAAAATAAATTGACTCACTCTCTTTGTTAGTAAATACTGACCTTTTGAGAAATTCGCTTTTTTGTATTTATTATTTGATTATATTAAAGTGTAAAAAATATTATTTTAAATAAAAAATAATTGCATTTTTATAAATAATTAGTTAGATTTGTAAACGAAAACATTAAGTTATTGTTATATAGTAACCTATAAAATTGAATTAATATGAATAAGGCAGAATTAGTAAATGTCATTGCACAGAAAGCTGGTATGACGAAAGTTGATGCAAAGAAGGCTCTTGAAGCATTTATGGAGGCATCTGCAGAAGCATTAAGCAACGGTGAACGCATCTCTTTGGTGGGATTTGGTACGTTTTCGGCAAATAAGTATCCTGCAAGAAAAGGTCGTAACCCTCAAACAGGTCAAGAAATAATGATTCCTGAAAAAACAGTTGTTAAATTTAAAGCAGGTGCGGAACTTGTTAAAAACTTATAATAAATTTAAGACAAACGTAAAGAACTGCCCGACGATAAAAAGTTGGGCAGTTCTTTTATTTGTTGTATTTTAATATGCCGTTGTCATCTTTAATGATGTTGTTGTCAATCATGATTCTTATTGTATTGAGAACTTTCTCCTCGTGATATTTGTTGATTTTATTTAATACATTGTAAATGTCAGATTCGCTTTCTCTCAATTCGTATATTATGCTCTCGCTAATGTCTTGATATTCTGTTTTGTTTACATTCATTTTGTTTTTTGAAGAGCATACGTCGCATTTTCCGCATGTCTTTTTTATATCCTCGCCGAAATATCTCAATAATTGAACGCTTCTGCAATCATTGTCGTTATTGACAAAATCAATGACGGCTTGAACTCTTTTTGCTGCATCATTTTTACGGTTCTTATAAACTTCGTCGGATAAATTGAAATATTTTGTGTCTAATCTTTCTGTAATATATTGAATGTTAGGTTTTTCACTTCTTGGTATATACGAAAGGAAATTTAATTTGTCAAGCTGGTTGAGCTGACGAATAATCAAATCAATGCGCATTCCTGTTTTTTGGGAAATTTGTTCTTCTCGGATGCTGACGAAATCGGATAATATTCCTGGAGTATTCCTTAACAAATATTTGATTAATGTATCAAATTCTTTATATTCAATTTGAAAACGGTACAAGTCTTCTCTATTGGCCTTGACATATATTTTCGAAGGAGTGTTAAGAGCCTCTGAAGTGGCGATGAGGCCTTCTCTTTCAATAAGTTGGATTGCGTTGAATGTCTCTAATAAGGAGAAATTGTAATATTGGGCGAATTCGTTAATGTCGAAATCGTATCTTTGGCTTAAACCTGCTCCAATAGGAACTTGCAGGAAATTTCCCAAAGCGTCGTATATTGTCTTGATTCTGTTTAAATCGGGATATGACGATTGTATGTTTTCTTGCAGTTTGTTGATGTCAGTGTCGGAGACCAAAAGGAAGGCTTCTGAAGGCTGAAGGTCACGGCCGGCTCGTCCTGCTTCCTGGAAATAAGCTTCGAGACTGTCGGGTAGATCAAGGTGAACAACAAGGCGAACGTCAGGTTTGTCAATGCCCATTCCGAAGGCATTGGTCGCTACAATGACTTTTATCTTGCCGTCCATCCAGAGCTGTTGTCGATAATCTCTGGTTTTTGCATCTAATCCTGCGTGATAGAATGATGCGCTTATACCTGCAGATTGCAGCCAGTCGGCTATTATCTTGGTGCGCTTGCGGCTTCTCACATAAACGATGCCGCTGCCTCTGTCCATTTTTTTGAACAGACGGAACATCAGTCCGAACTTGTCAGCTTCGTGAATGACGTTGTATTTACATTCTTGCGTTCGTAGCTTGTCTGAAAAACGTTGTTTTTCTTGAAGCCGAGACGATATTGAATATCATCGACGACCTGAAGCGTAGCGGTGGCCGTGAGTGCCAAAACAGGAGTGTTTGGGATATATTTCCTTATTTCTGCGATTCTTAAATAAGGTGGACGGAAGTCGTAACCCCATTGAGATATACAGTGCGACTCATCGACAGCGAGAAGGTTTACTCTCATCTTTTTCAGGGCTTCAACGAAAGCGTCAGTCATGAGACGTTCTGGAGATACATATAAGAATTTTAGCATGCCGAATGCAGCTTGATTATATATAATCTCTATTTCGTTGCGATGCATTCCAGAGAAGATGGCGGCAGCAGCGATTCCTATTTTTTTTAGGTGCTGCACTTGGTCTTTCATGAGAGAGATGAGCGGCGTTATCACTATGCATACGCCATCCATTGCCATGGCAGGCACTTGAAAGCAAATAGATTTGCCGCCGCCTGTGGGAAGCAGTGCAAGAGTGTCTTTCCCTTCGATGACGGAATCGACGATGTCTTCCTGCATCGGACGGAATGAGGGATAACCCCAATATTGTTGTAATATGCTTCGTGTTTGTTTGCTCATTATATTAGGACTATATGACTTAATTCTTCTGCGTATTTTCTGATACCATCCTGGATGCGCTGCACTATTTTGGGAGAAGGTTTTCTATAACCAGTCACATAATGATTGAGCTGCTTGCGATTTATGCCTGTTATGGATATAGCTTCTGCAACTGTTTTGCCCATTCCAAAGAAAGCAATTGATTCGTTCATTTGTGGTACGGCTTGAAAATTGCCGTTGTCATTACGCTCAATAATTACCTTTATAGTTTCCATGTTTATAGTTTTTGTCGTAAAATCTTTGTAATTCAACACTATACTGTATTGCAAAGATAGACAAAAATATAACAAGAATATTTGTTTTAATCTGAATTTTTCTAAAATAATTTTCATAAAGTTTGATTTAAGTTTTCGTCTGACAAAGATATGTTAATAGGAATGTTTTGTCAATATTTTTGACAATAAAAATGAAGCGAAAAGTGATATGTGAATAAATTTTAACTAAAATGGCACAATTTATCTTAAAGGAAATTAACGTTTGAAAATTCAAAGCTAAATAGTTCAAAAGTAATCAAAAAAAACTTTAGCCATTCGCCTTTTGTCTTTAGACTTTTACTATCTTTGCGACTTTAAAATTCATTAGCATTAATTTATCTAAAAATATTTAGTAATGTTTACTATAGTTAGAAAAGAAGAGTTAGCTCAAGAAACTTATTTGTTTGAGATTGAAGCTCCACGTTTGGCAAAATCAGCGTTGCCAGGACAATTTTTAATCGTTAAAATGACAGAAAAGTCAGAACGTATTCCGTTGACTATTAGTGATTATGATGTTGAAAAAGGAACAATTATCATTGTTTTCAAAGCTATTGGAAAGTCAACAAGAATAATGGCTGAATATAATGTAGGCGACAAGTTCGCTGACGTTGTTGGACCATTAGGAAAACCATCAGAATTCGTTCATCTCACTGACGAAGAACGCAAGAACAAGAGATTTGTTTTTGTTGGCGGCGGTGTTGGTATAGCTCCTATCTATCCACAGGTTAAATGGTTATATGAACATGGCGTTAAAGCTGATGTCATTGTCGGTGCTAGAACAAGAAGTCTTCTCGTTTATGAAAATGAACTTGCTCAAATTTCTAACTTATACGTCACAACAGACGATGGTTCATCAGAATATAAAGGTTTGGTAACAGAGATGTTGCAACGTCTCGTTGATGAGGGCAAACAATACGACGAAGTCATCGCTATTGGTCCGCTCATCATGATGAAATTCGTTTCTCAGCTTTCAACAAAACTCGGCATCAAATGCACAGTAAGTTTGAACTCTATCATGGTTGACGGTACAGGTATGTGCGGAGCTTGCCGTGTCACTGTTGGCGGCGAGACAAAATTCACCTGCGTTGACGGTCCAGAATTTGACGGTGCGCAAGTCGATTTCGAAAACGTGATGAAACGTCAGGCTATGTATAATAATGTGGAAGGACACAAGATTCTCGAAAGAGAAGAAAAAGAAGAAGGTCACGTATGTAACATCGGCGGTATCGTTGAAGAAATGCGCGACAACAAGAAACGCGTTCCTGTCCGCGAACAAGACCCAAAAGTCAGAGCTACAAACTTTGAAGAAGTATGTTACGGCTACGATGCAGAAGAGGCTATCATCGAAGCACAACGCTGCTTGAACTGCAAGAACCCTCAATGTGTCAAGGCATGTCCTGTAAATATTGAAATCCCACAATTTGTTAAATTCGTTGCAGAAGGCAACTTTGAAGAAGCAGCTCGCGTTATCAACCGTAACTCAGCTCTTCCTTCTGTATGCGGCCGCGTTTGTCCACAAGAATCACAATGTGAAGGTTCATGCGTCATGGGTAAGAAATTTGAACCTATCGCTATCGGCAAACTCGAACGTTTCGTTGGCGACTGGGCTCGCGAAAACAAAGTCGAATTTGAAAAGCCAAGCGCAAAGAACGGTCATAAAGTCGCTGTCGTAGGTAGTGGTCCTGCTGGCCTCACATGTACAAAAGACCTCCTCATGATGGGTTACGACGTTACTGTTTTTGAAGCTCTCCACGAATTAGGCGGCGTATTGTCTTACGGTATCCCTTCGTTCCGTCTTCCAAAAGAAACTGTAGTACGTCACGAAATTGAAAATCTCAAGAAACTCGGCGCTACATTTGAAAAAGACGTCATCATCGGCCGTACAGTTACAATCGACGACTTGATGGAAAAAGAAAACTTCGAAGCCGTATTCATCGGTTCTGGCGCAGGTCTCCCTAAGTTCATGAATATCCCAGGTGAAAATCTCTGCGGCGTCGTTTCAGCTAACGAATTCTTGACAAGAAACAATTTATTATTCGCATATAAAGAAGGTTTTGAAACACCTAACTTCGTAGGTAAGAGAGTCGCTGTTGTTGGTGGCGGTAATGTCGCTATGGACGCTGCTCGTACAGCATTACGTCTCGGCGCAGAAGTTTACGTCGTCTATCGTCGTTCAGAACAAGAACTTCCAGCACGTGCTGAAGAAGTACATCACGCTAAAGAAGAAGGCGTTATCTTTCGTCTCTTGACAAATCCTAAAGAAATTTTAGGTGACGAAAACGGTTGGGTAAAAGGCATGACATGTGTTGAAATGGAACTCGGCGAACCAGATGCATCAGGACGTAGAAGCCCTGTCGAAAAAGCTGGCTCTGAATTTATCCTCGACGTTGATATGGTTATCATGTCACTCGGTACTTCACCAAACCCATTGATTCTTAGCACAACAGAAGGTCTCGAAGCAAACAGACATAAATGTTTGATCGCTGACGAAGTGACGATGCAGACAACACGCAAGGGCGTATTCGCTGGCGGTGATGCTGTAAGTGGAGCTGCTACTGTAATCCTTGCGATGGGCGCAGGTAAAAAAGCTGCTAAAGGTATTGATGAATATATTAAGTCAATAAGTCTATAAGACAATAAGTCAATAAGTAGGGACGCGGCTTGCCACGTCCCTTATTTTATGAAAAATATTTTTGTTAATAAAAATTAAGATAACATGAAAAAGACATTCTTTACATTATTAATAATGTTGTTCGTGACAACAGTTTCATCACAGCAGATTTATAACGTCAAGACATCAGACAAAACTGATGGCATGATAGAACAAAGTGTCGGAAACATAAAACTTACAGGTGAAGTCCTTAATGGAATGAAGACTGGCACATGGGTTGAAAATCATCCTAATACAGAACTTCCACATTATATAATCCAATATGTTGAAGGAAAGAAAAATGGACTTTATATAGAATTTAACAAAGATGGATATATAGTAAAAAAAGTAGATTATATAAACGACATTATTGACGGAGCTTTATGCGAGTGGGGTAGAAACGGCCGTCTCTTGAAAAAACAGGAATATAAAGAAGGACAATTAGATGGACGTACTGTCATCTGTTATGATAACGGTTTCATTCAAGAAGAGTCAGAATATAAAGAAGGAAGGAAACATGGCGTAACTGTTTGGTATTCATACGCTGATAAAACGCAAGGACCCAAAGCCGTGATGTACACATACGTGAACGGTCAGTTTGAAGGACCACAGGAAGTGTATTATGAGAGCGGTTACCTGAAATCTGTCAAGATGTTTTCTAACAATGTGGCAAATGGTTCTGCTGTTGAATTGTACGAAGATGGAAGCGTGAAGACGGAATGTACATACAAAAACGGTGAACAGAAAGGCAAGGTGAAGGAATACAAAGAAGGAGAGAAGTTTCTTGATTAATTAGGAATTAGGTCGCTGAGCTTGTCGAAGCGCCCAATGTAGAGATGTTTCAATGATACCTTATAATATTAACACACATTGAAGCGTCTCTTTTTATAATTTAAGAATTAGCTATGATTATTATTACAGCATTATTCCCGGTGGTAATTTTATTATTGTATATCTATAGTAAAGATAATATACAACCAGAACCGATAGGACAGATTGTCAAAGCGTTTCTGCTTGGCGTTTTGTCGATACCGCTTTCTTTTGTGGTGTCGATACCATTGCAGGAAATGGGATTTTTTTCAAAGGAGGTCGGTTCTATTGCTGATGCTGTGAGGATATCTTTCTTTGGCGCTGCCATCCCAGAGGAGCTCGCCAAACTTTATATCTTGAGACAGATACTCAAAAATAATGAGTTTTTCGACGAGAAGATGGACGGAATTGTCTATGCTGTCTGTGTCTCAATGGGTTTCGCTGCATTCGAGAATATCACATATCTCATCTCCAATATGGATGCTTATATGCAGGTAGGATTTTCAAGAGCGCTTACCGCTGTACCAGGACACTTCTGTTTCGGCGTGGTTATGGGTTATTATTATTCCCTTGCAACTTTTGATGAGAAAGATAGAACGAAGAATCAGATTATGGTGATTGCGGCACCGGTCATTGTCCATGGAATTTATGACTCAATACTTTTTGCATCATCGGCGCTTATCGATAAGTTTTTGGTTATAAACGAAACTATTGCAGGAATCATTTCCTTTGTTTTTGTCGCTGGATTTGTTTACTTTTGCTTCAAAATGTGGAAGTTCGGCAGTCTTAAGATCAAGGAACATATCAAGAGTGACGAAGACGAACTGCAGAGAAAACGAGAGGAAGAGTTTGAAGAGTTGTTTAAGAAGAATTAGGAGTTAGGAGCGCTGATGCGTTAGGGATTGGAGCGGCATCCTTTTGGAGACGGAAGATAGAGACGGAGGCGGAGGTGGAATTTGGAGACGGAGGCGGAGGCTGGAGTCGGAAAAAGATATAGCGGAAAGCCCGACGGCGGAGCCGGAACGCCCAGAGAAATTGACTAATGGCAAAAGGATAATGGCGAAAGTTTAGAGTTCAAGGTTCTCAATCTCAAGTTCCTCTTATCCCTTTAGTTCCTCTCAACCCTTTTAAAAAAAAACTTTAGACTTTTGTCTTTCTCCATTAGACAATTTTTTTTATATTTGCAAACGATAAATGGTGTCCGCAAGGACTTAATAGGGAACCGGGTGAGAATCCTGGACAGTTCCCGCTGCTGTGAACTCTAACAGCGTCAGGCATAATGTCACTTTCTTTTCTCAAAAAGATGGGAAGACGCCCGACGTAAGGAGTAAGTCAGAAGACCTGCCGTTTATTATAGAAGACAACAAGTCAACAAGACAACAAGACAACAAGACAACAAGTGCTTGCGGTCGCGTAGTCTTGTGATCTTGTAGATTTAAAAAGGACTTTCGGGATAAAAGTCTGTCGCCATGTCAAGAGAATATCGACAAATTTTTCCCAAGGTCAGTTTAATTAGTAATTAGGATTTTGTCCGTTGACTTTGAAAAAAATGAATCGATTGCTGATAATATTGTCTATTCTTTTCATGCTGAGCATTGCAGGCTTTGCGCAGAATGATACTATTTTTTTGCAGTCGGTAGAGGTGTCGGCCTCGGCGGTATATAATAATAAGGTGTCGAGGGAAACGATGGAACGTAGAATTGACACAGCGGTCATCAATCGTTTGCAGACACGTTCGCTGTCGCAGTTGCTCATACAACATTCGCCGGTATTTATCAAGACATACGGTCCGGGAGGCACAGCGTCGGCATCATTTCGCGGAACAACGGCAAGTCACACCCTTGTGCTTTGGAACGGATTTCAACTTAACTCGCCAACGTTAGGAGAGGTCGATTTCAGTACAATACCTGTATTTTTTACAGATGATGTCACGTTGCAATGGGGAAGCAAGACCTCGGCCAACAGCGGAGGCCTTGGTGGCGTGGTTAACTTGGGTAACAAACAGAAATTCAACGAGGGAATTATTCTTGATGTCAAACAGACTTACGGCAGTTTTAATACTTGGGGAACTTATGCTGCGCTGGGTTATTCGGGAAATTACTTCGTCGTAAGAATGAAAGCGTATAGGAATTCCAGCGACAACGACTTCGAATATAATAACATAGCGACGATTCCGCATCAAGAGATGAAACAGAAGAATGCCGATTTCGTCGATTATGGCGTGATGCCTGAACTGCATTTTCGTATGAAGAATTCGACGATGAGCGTGGTGTCGTGGAATCAATGGAGTCATAGGAATTATCCGCAGATAATGCCAAACGTATTCAATAATACCAAGGAATATGCAGATAATGATTTCTCGCGTAATTTTATTTCGTACAAGACTTATTGGAATACTGGTAGGATAGAGTTGAAGTCGGCTTATTTCCATGAAGTGCAGGATTATTTCTTAGAGACTTATACATCCAATAATAATCCAGTGACGCAAATCAATTCTTTAAATAAGTCGGATGTGTTTAGGCAAATCGTTGATTTAAAACAAGATGTATATAAATCGTGGAGTCTGTATGCTAAGGCGCAATACGATTATGAGCAAGTGGAGTCTTCAAATTATTCCCAAACTTCGTCTCGGTCTCCTCAAAGAAGCATATTGTCTTTTTATGCGTCGCTTGAAGGAAAGATGTATAGAGATTTAGATTTAAGAATGACGCTTCGCAACGACCTTATATGTGAAGACAATGCCTCCGTTGACTCGAAAAAAATGGAATCGTCGGGCTTTTATCCTACAGCATCATTGGTTTATTGTACTCCGTTTGTAGAAGGCTTGAAGATAAATCTTGGATATAGTCATAACTACCGTAACCCAAGTTTAAATGATTTGTATTGGTATCCTGGTGGTAATGAGAATCTTAAACCAGAAAAAGGAAGGACATACGATTTAGATGTCAGTTATCTATATGAAAAAGAGAATTTTAATTTTGATGTAAAAGCTGGATTTTATTATTCAAACGTGAAAGACTGGATTCAGTGGGTGCCTACGACATTCCGCTATTGGTCGCCTATGAATGTGTCCGATGTCTTGGCTCGCGGATTCGAACTTCATGTCAAAGCCAACTATAGATACGCATTATGGAATTTCATGATTTCAGGTAATTATGTATATAGCCGCACTACAGATGAAAGCGTTTATGCACAGCAATACGACTCGGATGGAAAACAGTTGATTTATATTCCATTACATCATGCGAACGCATTTGCGGAAGTGAAGTGGAAGACTTGGAATATGAATTATTCGATGGAATTTTCAGGCGAACGTACGACAAGCATGAATGACGAAGACTTCTTCGCTTTTAAATTACCTTATTATATATTACACCACGTATCTTTTGGAAAACAAATAAATAAATTTAGAATGGAATTACGAATCAATAATTTAACCGATAAAGACTATCAGACTGTGTTGTGGCGGGCGATGCCTGGGCGCAGCTATGAGCTGCATTTAGAGTTTAAGATGTAAAGATATATGGAAGTCTTGCATGTATTGACGTTATTCTTTAGAAATAAAAACTTAAAACTATGAGAAAAACAATTTTTAACATTTTGATTTTAGGAATTATCCTTACATTCGTCTCATGCGGAGGCGACGAACAGCAGTCGGAAGACAAGAACATTGCAAAAGGACTTTTCGTACTTAACGAGGGCAACTACACAAACGCAAGTTCTTCATTGACATTTTATGATCCGGAGGCGGATACCGTTATGAACAACCTCTTTTATAGAGTGAATCTTTCACCACTTGGCGATGCAGCCAATTCAATGATGATAGATGAGAATGGAATGTATATAGTCGTGAATAACAGTAAGTATATCTATAGAGTTGATGAGAAGACCATGAAATTTGAGGCTAAGCTTGATGGATTTACATCACCAAGAAATATCATTTCAATATCGAGAGAAAAGGCTTATGTTTCAGACATGGAATCAACTGGACTTTGGATAATAAATCCTGCGACGATGCAAAAGACTGGATTCGTTGAACTTGGCAATACGACAGAGAAAATGATTCGTTATAAAAACGAGGTGGTAGTGACAAATTGGTCTAACTATTATCAGCCTGAAACATCTAACAATACGGTGCAATTCGTTGATATAGCGACAGACAAACTCGTTGCAGAAGTAGAGGTTGCAGCCGAGCCAAACTCCATCGTTTTGGATAATAAAAACAGACTTTGGGTCTTGTGTAGCGGTGGTTATGTTCCTCCATGTGAGCCTGCATTGTTCTGTATTGATGCTGAAACACGTCAGATTGTGAAACGCATCGATTTTGCTGAAGGCGATTATCCCTCATCAATGGCGATAGACAAAGCAGGGGAGAACCTCTACATTTTAAACGGAGGCTTTGGAACATTGAATTTGTACAAGATGTCAGTTGAAGCAGAAGCGCTTCCAGAAACTCCGTTTGTCAATAGCCTGCAAGATGCCGACAATAGTGCTAAAGTCTTTTCGACAGTTGCAGTTTCGGAAGACGGTGATGTCTATATCACGGATGTGAAGAATTATATGCAAAATGGTGATGTCTTGCGCTACGATTCCAATGGTAATTTCATCAGCAAATTCGAAGCGGGAATAATTCCAGGAGCGATGATGTTTAATTGAAAGATATTGCAATATCAACGGAACGTAAGATAAGTTGCGTTGATGTATAAATAAAAAAAAGTGTGTCAACTTCTTGTATATTGTTGACACACCTTTTTAGGTGTTAATTAAGTCCTAACATCTTGTAACCCATCTCATTAAGTTGTATTGCCATTCCCATGAGATATAGTTGATGCAGACATTCGATATAAGCCTCGACGGCAGCTCTTGTTCCATGTTCTATATTTTGATTACGTAAGAAAGTGTTTGTGATACAAGCGCATTCCGCTACGATGTCGGTAACTTTCTTGCATTTCTCTTCGTCGAAACAGAGCACTTCTTCAAGGATGTATTCGTCCATTTCGTCGTAGCCTCTTTGTTCGCGGAGTGTTTCGTAGATGTCATCTTTATCTGCATATTTCTCCCAGTCGAGGTCCCAGTATTTTGCCATCGCCATACCGACGAACATGACCCATCCGAGAGACACCATAGGATATTCGTTAAATTCACGCACGCCGTCAGGCATATAAGCCTGAGCAATCTCTTGCCATTTATCTTCAACATCTTGACAGACAGGGAAGCGTTCGCCTACTACACCTTCTTGACGAAGATATTGCAGCAAAATAACTTTAAGTTTATCACCGAAATTTTCCATAATTTATGTTTTATTTTGTTATTGTTCTTTTGTTAATTCGTTGAATAAGGCAATGCCTTTTATAGTTAAAAGATATTTCTGTTTCGGATGCCGAGGCTTATCCGGATAAAGCATACGGACATAGCCTTCTGATATTGCAGGGGTGAGATGATATTCTAAGAAATTAGGTCGATGTTTTAATCCTAATATTTCCATTAACTGCGAAATTGAAAACTCTTTATGACCTATTGTTTTTACCAGATTAATAACCAATGTATTATTAGTATGCAATAAATCACCAACTTGTTCGGGTACTTGTTCGGGTACTTGTTCGGGTGTTTTCAATTTTTCATTAGCATCAATCATCATAAACCTGTTTTTAAGAATATTGTTTTCTCCTAACAACAGATTTCGGAAGAATTGTATTAAGAATTTGGAATCATAAGCGATTCCTTTTGAGAGATTACGATAATTGGCACGAACCAAGGCATTACGGAAATACCATGAATGTTGTTCGAACAATTCGTTATTTACCTGAAACCCTTGAGAGCGAAGATACTTGATTGCGAATATTGCTGTAGTACGAGTGTTTCCTTCACAGAAAGGATGTATTTGCCAAATGCCAGATATGAATTTAGCAAGATATTGTTTGACGAGTTCACGCGCTTCATCAATAGAAATTTCACCTTCGATGTTTCTTCGCGCTGTTTCTTGCAGATATTCAGATGTCTTCAAACCATCGACAGCCTGCAGACCAATAGCCACGCGCCATGCTTCAGCACGTTCTCGCTGCTGCGGCTCGCCTTGTCGAATGTATTCGTCGAAATCTAAATATCTGTTCATAAAATGTCTTATTTTGATATAACAAAAACATCTTGAATGTTGCTTACAAATTTACGAAATAATTGTAAAAATAGGAGAGGGTTTGGTGAAAATACTGATATAAACTTAGTATTAAAATAGATTTTTTTAACACACATAAAAATATAACTTAATATATATCACCCATTTACCCCCCCCCATTTTTCAAAAAAAATAAAAAAATGTTTGGATATTAGAAATAAAATTATAAACTTTGCTATGAAAAATAAAACAAATTACTAACCTCTCTAAAAACTTGAAATATGAAAAAAATTATCTTTTTGCTGTTGTCTGTATTCTTTTCATGTCTGACAATTTTTAATTCATGCAAACCTAATGATGATGATCCAATAGATGATGAAAATATAAAAGAAATTATCAGTCCTAATTATATTCATATAGATTGGACACAGGCAAGTTTGATTTCATATAACCATGAATTAGGTGAATATAAAATTAATTTTTCAGGTGAAGTTCCTGAAATACAAACTGGCTCAATCGTGGCAATAGACCAAGATACATTGGTAAAATATGTTTTTGTAGAACAGGCCAATATTGAAGAAAATATAGTGAGCATGACAACGTCGGAAGCATATCTTACTGACATTTTTGCTAATACGACAATATCTTTGACTTCAGATAAAAACGAGGCCGATGCTGATGTGTTTTTACCCACAGAAATTTTCTATCTCGATGAAAAAGGAAACAAACATAACATTGTTCAGAAAACTGTTAACAACAATAACAGAATTACTAATACATTATGGAATTCATCAAATAATATAGATACATCGTATATTTTATCAGGCGACAACTATAAAGTTTTTATGGAGAAGCTGTTGTATAATATAGATGTCGATTTTATTGTAAAAATGAATTTTGGAGAAAGAAACGTACTCAATCAAACATCTGATGGATTAGAAAGATATCAAAGCAATATGCAGAATATAGAATCTTACTTGGTCGGAAATTTTGATACCGAACAAACAATCAGATTCTCTGTAGATGGTGAATGTAGCGATGCTATATCAAATGAAACATTAAAAGAAAATTACTTTGTGCCGTTGAATCTAAAATTTTTCGTCCACGACGTTCCTGTTTTAATCAACATAAGTGCCGACTTGATATTAGATGCTAATTTATCGATGAACGGCTATTTAGAATCATCTGTCTATTATAAGAACATAGCAGAAGGAAAGTTAGGATTAAAATGCTTGCAAGGAGGAAGTGTTACTCCGATGAGAACTATCAATAATAATTATGATTTTACTCCTATTGATATAAAAGGAAAAGGAAATATTGATTCAAAAATGTATGTGTTTCCTAGAATGAAGATTTCACTTAATAACAAAGAAGAATCAACTTTTGATTATAAGCCATATATTTCATCAACAATTAATGGTGGATATGATGAGGATATGATTGGAATAGACAATAATGTTTCAGCATGGACTATCAACTATAAGACAATGATAGATGTAAGTAGCAGATTGAATTTAGGATTTATTGGACGAGAAACAGAGAACTACTTCACGGGTAATTTTAATTTAAGAAATAAATTATTATATACTTCACCAGAAAAGATAGTGCTTATTGAAGAAGAAGAAGATTTGCAAATTAAAGGGCAAGGTAAAAGACTTACTTTTGAGGTGTTAGATCGTAATCATTTAACAGATTCATATATTCGCACCAATATACCTCAAATAGTTGAATTAGAAAGTTTTGGAAATTATTTTAAACAATATAAAATAGCAAAAGATGGTATTGTGTCACTTGATTTGTTTCTTTCTGACGACGACATATTATATGCAAGATTACGTAATGCTGAAGGAAATTTAATATCTCAGGCCGTAATACGATCAAAAATAGAAGTTACCACATCTGAAGTCAGCAATATAACAACAAACAGTGCTGTATGTAGTGGTAGTTATAATAGCACTTATGAAGAAGGTGTATATGAAAAAGGTATTTGTTGGGGACCCTATCCATACTCTGCTAATGTAAACAATAACAAAATTGTAGCAAATAGTGACTCGGAAAATTTCAGTTGTACTATCACCGATTTATATAGTTATACTACATATTATGTAAGAGCTTATATTAAAACGTTCGATGATGTTATTTATGGTAAAGAAATAAGTTTTACAACAGAAAAGATAGAACATCAATCTGACGGAAATATAAATGGTTACGAATATGTTGATTTAGGGTTGCCATCTGGTCTAAAATGGGCAACATGTAATGTTGGAGCTTCCTATGTTGAAGATATTGGAAATTACTATGCCTGGGGTGAGGTAGAGGTAAAGAAAAGATATAACATTGAAAACTCTATTACATTTGATAGACCTATGCCTGATATTTCAGGAAATATAATTTACGATGCTGCAACTGCAAATTGTGGAGCGACTTGGAGAATACCAACAAAAAAAGAAATATTGGAATTAGTAACTTTTTGCGAGAGCGAATGCATAAAATGTAATGGGGTATGGGGCACTAAATTTATAGGACCTAATAAAAAATCAATATTCCTTCCTTATACTGGTTATAAGTATCAGAATAACATATATTGTCATTGGGATCAAGGTGGTTGTGGTTTTTATTGGTGTTCTACGCCATACACTGACGAAAAGTCTTGTATTATTATTACCGAATATGCACAAGATGTAATAATAAGTAATACAACAGGATATCGTCATCTTGGAAAGATAATAAGAGCTGTTTCAGAATAATTGGAAACTATATCAATAATGTATGTGTAAATATGAAATACAGAGGTCAAAAAAAGATCTCTGTATTTTTTTATTTGTCTTTTCTTAACAAATATTAACATAACATTCTTACTTTCATTAACATCACGTTAAAAATTGTTAAAAACAAAACATTTCCTTTGCGAACGCTTGACAAAAGGATAAGATGGTTGTAGTTTTGCAAGAACCAAAGTTTATGATTTATAGCTACACTAAAAACACAAAATATGAAACCTATTGATAATACAGAACCATTGCCGGATGAATTTATTACGGATGTACGCAGCATCATAGAAAATGGTCGCAAGAAAGCGTATGACACTATTATTAGAACTGGCATTAAGACATTTTGGGATGTTGGGAAACGCATTGTTGAAGAAGAACAAAAAGGAAAAACTCGAGCAAAATATGGCACATGTCTTATAAAAAACCTTTCGCACGTCCTTGCACCTATATATGGGAACAGCTATAATAAACGTAATCTGGAATATTACAGAAAATTTTATATTCTATTTCCTAACATCGAAATTGTGAACACGCGTGTTCACAATCTTGAGTGGTCTCACATACGCCGCGTCTTATCTGTATCAAATCCAGAAGCTCGTTTGTGGTATTTGGAAAATGCATCATCTAACATGTGGAGTGTTCGTGAACTTGACCGTAATATTTCCACACAATATTTCGAAAGAAGACTTGCTGCACAACTTACGGCCAATATTGAAGATTTGCCCAAAATAACAGACAAAGGTCCTCTTGATTATATCAAAAATCCTATGGTAGCAGAATTTATGGGATTTCATCGTGACTCTTCCTATTCAGAATCAGATTTAGAACAAGCTCTTATCAATAATCTTGAAAAATTCATTTTGGAGTTAGGGCGTGGCTTTGCTTTTGTTGAACGTCAACAACATATCTCAACTGATACTGCCGATTTTTTCATTGATTTGGTGTTTTATAATTTCAGAATGAAAAGATTCGTAATTTTTGAATTAAAGACACACAAACTAACACACCAAGATATCGGACAACTTGATATGTATGTTAGAATGTATGATGATATGATAAAAGACAAAAATGATCTGCCAACAATAGGAGTACTACTATGTACTGACACAGACAACACCATCGCTAGATATTCAGTTCTGCACGATAGCGACCAAATATTTGCAGCAAAATATATGACATATATGCCTACGGAAGATGAGTTACGTCAAGAAATTGAACAACAAAAACAATTCTTCATGGAACAACATATAACTAATGAATCGAATTAAGGATTTATGTTTTAAATTTGTCTTTTCTTAACAAATATTAACATAACATTCTTACTTTCATTAACATCACGTTAAAAATTGTTAAAAACGAAACATTTCCTTTGCAAACGCTTGACAAAAGGATTTTGGTATTTTAATTTTGCAAGAACCAAAATTTATGTCACATGAAAAAAGTCATTAATAGCAAAGAGGAACGAATCTTCCTCGATTCATTAAAGGATATTGTTAAGTCCGCAAGAAAACATGCCTATTCATCTATATGTTTCGCTCAAGTTCAATCGAATTGGTTACTCGGAAGACGTATTGTGGAACAAATACAAAAAGGCAACGACAAAGCTGAATATGGAAAGCATATTTTAAAAATCGCTTCAGAATCTCTTACAGAAGAATTTGGTAAGGGATATTCCACAACCAATCTAAAAAATTTTAGAAAGTTTTATTTGCTCTTTAAAGATTGTGCAATTGGTCAGGCACTGCCTGACCAATTCGAAAAAACCAAAAGGGCAGACAACGTCTGCTAAATTGGAAAACGAAAATCAGCAGGCATTGCCTGCTATATTGAGTTGGACTCATTACGAGCGTCTTATGAGAATTAAAGAAAAAGAAATCAGAGATTGGTATATGAGAGAAGCTGCAAATCAAATGTGGAATTACCGAACATTAAATAGAAACATCAACACACAATATTATGAAAGGATGTTGGTTTCTCAAAAGAAGACATTAGTTGAAAATGAGATGAAAGCAAAAACAAATGCTTTTCAGAATGACAAACTGGAATTCATCAAAAATCCTACTGTCTTGGAGTTTTTAGGATTACCCAATAACCAATCATATTTAGAAAAGAATTTGGAAAAAGCGATATTGTCAAATCTTAGCGATTTCCTTATGGAACTTGGGAAAGGTTTTGCTTTTGTTGCACGACAACAACTTATAAGAACTGAATCGGAAGATTATTATATCGATTTGGTTTTTTATAATTATATTCTGAAAGCTTTTGTCCTGATTGATTTAAAAGTCGGCAAAATTACTCATCAAGATGTCGGACAGATGGATATGTACATAAGAATGTATGATGAATTAAAGAAATGTAATGATGATAATCCTACTATCGGAATTTTACTTTGCTCTCAAACAGATAAAGATATTGCTAAATATTCAATATTAAAAGGCAATGAACACATTTTCGCATCCAAATATAAATTGATATTACCCACAGAAGAGGAATTGGCTAATGAAATAAAGAAGCAGAAAGAAATATATATGGAATCAAATCTTTAGAATACATAAATAAAAAAGGAGAGGACTTTCTCCTCTCCAAATCTATAATCTTTAGCCAATGGCCAACAGCCAAAAGCCTTTAGTCTTTTATCATTCCACTGGAATGTCTTTGTTAACATTCTTTGATCCTGCTAAAGCGTAGAACAACAAGAATGCGAGACCTGCTGCTACAACCCAGTAACTTACTAAGTAGTTGCCGCTTAAGTCAACGACGAGGTTTTGTACGAATGGCAAGATACCACCACCGCATACTAATGCCATGAAGATACCAGATGCTCTTTCTGTGTATTTGCCTAAGCCTTCAACAGCTAAGTTGAAGATGCCGCCCCACATGACTGATGTGCAGAGACCGCATAATACTAACAATGCTGCGTTGACTGGAACTTGTGCTAAACCGAAACCTTCTGTGCCTTTGAATACTGGGAGGTTGACAACTGTTGATGGGTTCAAGAAGATTGCCAAAACAACGAAGAGTAAACCGATGCCTGATACTGTTGTCAACATTGCTTTTGCTGAAACCTTAGCTCCAACGGCTGCACCTAACAAACGACCTACGAGCATTAAGAACCAGTATGTTGCAGTAACTGTGCCAGCGATAGCTTCTGCACCTGTAGCAACATTCAAACCGCCGTTTTGTAACCATTTTTGCAATACGTTTGGAATACCGACTTCAACACCAACATAGATGAAGATAGCGATAGCGCCAAATACGAAGTGACGGAATGACATTGGTCCGTATTGTGATTT
>JAZQVL010000013.1:0-10913 GCA_045631805.1 Bacteroidales bacterium
ACCATGCAGTGACGTAAACGCATGATTGCGCTGAATGTATTTGTACGGAAACGGAGGTGAGCTATTTCGCGTAAGAACTCGAGTGAGTGTTTCTTAGGTTGTAATGGATATTTGTCAGGATCTGCTGCGCCGATGAGTTCGATGCTTGTGACATTCATCTCAACGCTTTGTCCGCTACCTGCTGATTTCACCAAGTTACCTGTTGCTGAAACAGATGCGCCAGTGTGCATCAAAGCGAGGTTTTCTTCTGGAATGACGTTAAGGTCGATTACCAACTGAAGGTTATTAATTGTAGAACCATCGTTCAAAGCGATGAAAGCTACGTTCTTGCTGCCGCGTTTATTACGCACCCAACCCTTGACATTTATCTCTTTGTCAAGCTCTTGCATTTGTAATGCATCTTTAATTTCTGTACGTTTCACAACTATATATTTTTTAAATTATTTCTGATTTTAATTAACTTACAAAGATAAGAAAAAGTCTAAAGACAAAAGACAAAAGACGAAAGTTTTTTTTGATAAAGTCTGTTGACTTTTCTTATTTTTGCAAAAAAAAAGATGAGAGATAGTTTTTACATAAAAGGCTGGATTGAAAATCCTGATGAGTTGCTTATTATAGCAGGTCCTTGTAGCGTTGAGAGTAGAGAACAACTTTTCAGCACTGCTACAAAACTATCTGAATTACATCAAGTTAAAATTTTAAGAGGCGGCATCTGGAAACCTCGTACCCGTCCCAATGGATTTGAAGGTATTGGTGAAGAAGGTCTCTCGTGGATGAAAGAGATTTCCGAAGAAACAGGGATGCCGTGTATGACAGAGGTCGCAACGCCGGAGCATGCCGAGCTCGCTTTGAAATATGGAATCGACGCTTTATGGATAGGAGCTCGCACCGTTGCCAATCCTTTCTCTGTGCAACAACTCGCTGACGCTCTCCGCGGCACCGACATCCCTATCTTCATCAAAAACCCTATCGCTGCCGACCTTAAACTATGGATCGGCGCTTTCGAACGTCTCGCTTCTTCAGGATTAAGACATCTTGTTGCAATACATCGCGGCTTTCAAGACACCAACACCGCTCCTTTCCGCAACAATCCTCGCTGGGAATTACCGATAGAGCTACATCGGCAAAACGCTGATATTCCTATCATTACCGACATCAGTCACATCTGCGGATGTCGCGACATCTTACAAAAGACAGCACAAAAAGCTCTCGACCTCGCAACAAACGGTCTCATGATAGAATCTCATTGTGAACCGGAAAAAGCTCTTACAGACGCAGAACAACAAATCACTCCAGACGATTTGAAATCGATGCTCGACAATCTCGTCATTCATAAATCTAAATCGCCAAACGCCGACATGCTGCTCTATGAACTAAGAAGCAGAATAGACAGCATAGACGAAGAACTGCTGAATCTTTTAGCTCAAAGAAGTGAGATTTCTTCTAAGATTGGCATCGTTAAAAAAGAACACAATCTAACCGTCCTTCAATTAGATAGATGGAATTCTATTTTATCAAATCATATCGAAAAAGGAAAATCTATCGGACTGAAAGAAAATCTCGTCAAAGATATTTTTGAACTGATTCATAAAGATTCTATTGATAGACAACTTTGACCTGAGGAATTGAGGAATTGATGAACTAAGAATCTGAGGAATTAAGATGCTAAAAACACCTTAAACATTAAACTTTAAACCTTAAAACTTAAAATGAGAATATTCACTACTTTATTATGTTTATTTTTATTAACATTTGATGTTTGCGCCAACGATATTATCACATCAAAAACATCTGAAAAAGTAATCAATGATTTTATTTATAGGATTTTAGGTCAACAGACAACAGACAACGGTCAACAGTTGATAGTTACGATTTTGGATGAAAATTTAGTTCAACAGCCAACTGCCAACTGCCAAAGTTCAACTACCAACATCCAACAGCAAGATGTTTTTATAATCACTTCAAAAGAGGGAAAACCTTGTGTTAAAGGCAATTCCATCTCTGCAATAACGACTGGAATTAATTGGTATCTGAATCATTATGCTCATATAAATATTTCATGGAACAACCTTTATATCAACGACTTATCTTCTTATGAATTACCATTACCATCTGAAGATGAGATTCATTTTTGTTCTGCCGATTATCGTTATTATTTGAATTATTGTACTTTTTCATATTCGATGTCAACTTGGACTTGGGAGCGTTGGGAAAAGGAAATCGACTGGATGGCGCTGCACGGAATCAATATGCCATTGCAAATTGTCGGTCTCGATGTGGTTTGGAAAAAATTGTTAACAGAATATTACAATTATACTTCTGAAGAAGCGAACGCCTTTATTGCTGGTCCTTGTTTTCAGGCTTGGTGGGGAATGAACAACCTCGAACAATGGGGCGGTCCCAATCCAGACTGGTGGTACGAACGTCAGGCGAAACTCGCTAAAAAGATTTGCGACAGGATGCGTGAACTTGGAATGCAACCCGTACTTCCTGGATTCAGCGGAATGGTGCCGAGCGACTTCACTGAAAAAACAGGAATACCGACAAACGGCCAAGGCAATTGGTGCGGTTTCACTCGTCCTTATATCTTAAATCCTAACGACGAAGCTTTTAAGTCGTTGGCTGCCAATTATTACAAAGTGCTACACGAAGTCATGGGAACATCGAAATATTACAGCATGGACCCTTTTCATGAAGGAGCCAACACAAGCGGAATCGACGTTGCATCTGCTTACAAAGCAATCGCTGACGCTATGTTTGAGGCTAACGACGATATTGAAGAACAATGGGTGATTCAATATTGGCAGTGGAGCAGCGACCAATATAAAGTCCTCGACCAAGTAGCAAAAGGAGATTTGATAATACTCGACCTTTTCTCTACCGCACACACTCATTTTCAGGAATATAAAGGCCACGACGCCGTTTATTGCATGCTTCCTAACTTCGGAGGACGTTCTGGCTTCATGGGCCGTTTTAACGGTGTGATAAACGGATATTTTGATAATAAAAATATACATTCCAACATAAAAGGAATAGGAGCAACACCTGAAGCCATTGGTTCTGTTCCTGTTTTGTACGATATTTTATTCGAACTGCCTTGGCACGAAAACAAACCCAATCCTGAAGAATGGATGCGTAATTACACCATAAGTCGTTATGGCAAAGAAGATTACAACGCCCAAAAAGCTTGGGAATTGTTACGCAATTCAGCACTCAATTGCGAGACCACACTCCAAGGTCCTCATGAAGCAGTAGTTTGCGCACGACCTTCATTGACAGTAGATAAAGTATCATCATGGGGAGGAACGGAAATATTTTACAATCCTGACGATGTTAAAAAAGCAGCCGAATTATTGTTAAAAGCCGATTTATCAGGAGAAAATTATAATTACGACTTAATAGAAATATCACGGCAGGCTTTGATGGATTACGCTTACTTTTTGTTAAAAGATATTAACAAAGCGTATAACTCCAACGACATCAAGTCGTTCAAAAAGAATCGTGATTTATTTCTTTCGTTGATTAAAGACATTGACATTCTGCTTAATACAAATGAAAACTTCATGTTAGGCAATTGGACTCAAATGGCTCGCGACTTAGCCGACGAAGTTGAAGGCACAACGGAAGACGACAAAAATTGGATAGAATTAAACAACGCTCGCACTTTGATAACTACTTGGGGAAAAGAAGTCAACGCCAATCAAGGAGGATTGCGCGATTATTCTTACAGAGCCTGGGGTGGAATGTTAAAAGATTTTTACTTGCCACGCTGGAACTATTTCTTCAAAAACGATTGTCAATCTCCAACAGAAGGATGGTTTAAAATGGAAAGAGAATGGTCGCTCAACGATAAGTTAAAATATCCAAACGAAGCTAAAGGCAACACTAAAAAAGTCTTGTCTAAAATCTGGAAGAAATACTTTTGAATGGCTAAAGACTAAAGGCTAAAGGCTAAGGGTTAAAGGATGGGAAAACAAACTTTTGCCATTTGCCATTAGTCATTTGTCATTTGCCATTTCAAAAAGAAAACCAGTTCTTAAACTCTGTGACACGTGCTTTGCTGACGATAATTTTTTCTTCAGTAAGGACGATAAGATTTATTGAAATCTTATTTCCAAACCATATAGAGACGTCTTTAACAGCTTCATGCGCAATGATATACTGACGATTTGCCCTAAAGAACTTCTTAGGATTAAGTTGAGTCATCAGTTCATCGAGATTCTGATTCATATAACAAACCTTACCAGAATAAGTAACAGCCTTAATGAGTTTTAAGTCGATGTAAATGAATGCAATATCTTTTGTCGCAAGTGGTATCAACTTATCACGTTCAGGAATCAAGAAATATTCTTTATAATTATTGACAATATTATTCTGCGACAACAATTGGCTCATGACATTTTTATAATCGACATCAGAAGATTGTCCTTTCAAGTTTTTATATTTATTCAATGCTCGTTGCAAATCGTCTTTATCGATAGGCTTCAGCAAATAATCTATACTATTGACTTCAAATGCTTTAAGTGCATATTCATCGTAAGCAGTAGTAAAGACAATAGGACATTCCACAACGACTTTTTCAAAAATCGAAAATGAAGAACCATCTGCGAGATGAATATCGACGAAGAGCAAATCTGGATGTTGGTTATTATTAAGCCATTCAATGCTATCCTCCACTGTCTGAAGAGTAGTCAACACTTCAACGCTTTCATCCAACTTTTTTATGATATTTTTCAGTGATTCAGCGGCAATCTTTTCATCTTCAATTATAACAGCTTTCATACAAATTATTTGTTAACATTTTTCAACTTAATTTCGACTGCAAATTCATGACGGTCTTCGTGTATTTTAATATCAGTATTCCATTTCAACCTATAACGTTCGGAGAGGTTGGCAAGCCCGATTCCGTTTCCGCTGCTTTTATCTATCTTAGGCTGAATAGTGTTGAGAACCACAATTGAATCATAGTCAGAGGTGGTAAACACGTAGATAGTCAAAGGCTGTTTATCACTTATAACATTATGTTTGATAGCATTTTCTAAGAGCACCTGAAGGCTCAACGGGATAATCTGATACGACAACATGCAATCATCAATATCAAAGTCGAATTTAAGGTTGTCGCCATAACGTATCTCCATCAATTTACAGAAAGAATTTGCAAGACGCAACTCTTCTTCTAAGGTCACAACTTCTTGATTTTGCAATGAATATCTTAAAACCTTTGACAATTCCTGAACATATTCTTTCGCTTTTTCCTTATCAATTTCAATCAACGACTGAAGCGTATTGAGAGAGTTAAACAAGAAATGTGGATTAAGCTGGTTTTTAAGGACTTCGTAACGTGTTATCATATTTTCCGCCACAAGGCTCTCATTTTCAATAGCTATTTTGCGACTTTTATAATTCGAAATAATAAGCTGCCACGACAAAGTCACCACCATAGTGACGAAGAAATCGCGCATCAAACCATTCCTATAATGATGCACTTTCCTGTTGATAGGAATTTCCTGGTCGGCATAACCCAAAATATACGGATGCAATGATGTAAAGACGAAACTCATTGCTATTGTTATGACTACAGAACCTAAGATAATCAATAAGAGTTTCGTTTTATTATCAATCTTCGAGTCTTTTTGTATGTACATATTATACATATACAAAACGAAAGCCAGCACGAAGGTACTAATAATATTCAAAAGGAACCCATCAAAATGGAAACGAGGCCTTCTATGTTCCGCAATCTCACCTATTTGCTGAAATATTATTCCTTCTCCAAACTTAAAGGAGAGAAACATTGCGACATGAATCAGGATACTTATTGTAAGAGACAGACAAGCAATAAGTTTCACATCAGGATAGTCTTTAATAATTTTCTTTTTCATCATTCGTATCTTAAAGCGTTAATAGGATCTAAAGAAGCGGCTTTTTTTGCTGGATACCATCCGAAGAAAATTCCAGTCGCAGCGCACACCACAAAGGAAAGTATTACTGCTGAAGTACTTACAATATATGGCATTCCCTGTATCACCGACAGCAGATACGACATCAGTAATCCGAGCATTATTCCTATAAGTCCGCCAATGAGACTTAAAATAACGCTTTCGCATAAAAACTGAAGCAGAATACTGCTGTTATGAGCGCCTATTGACATACGCAAGCCTATTTCCTTTGTACGTTCAGTCACTGTTACATACATGATATTCATAATACCTATACCACCGACTATCAATGAGATAGCAGCTATTGCCGTCAACAAAGTAGTCATCATTCCACTAATAGACGACATCATTTCAAGCATTTCAGCCTGAGTTCTCACCTCAAAATCGTCAGCCGCTCCATTTTGTATTTTATGTGATGCGCGCAATATAGCTTCAATCTCTGCCACAGCATTTTCCGCAACATCCTCTGACACAGCCGACGCCATTATCATGTGAACGAAGTCTATTCCGAGAATTCGTTTTTGCACTGTTGTATAAGGCATTATCAAAATATCATCCTGGTCGTCACCCATCTGATTCTCGCCTTTTGGCTTCAATGTTCCTATTACTTTGACAGGCATATTTCCGACACGAATTGTCTTGCCAATAGGGTCAACATTTTCATCGAAAAGCTCTTCCACTATAGTATGACCAATAAGTGCGACTTTAGCATATTTCTTAATATCATCTTCAGTAAAGTTGGAGCCAGTAGCAAGCTCGAAATTACGAATCCCCATCAAATCAGTATTGCCACCCATAACGCTTCCTTGCCAGTTATAATTACCGTTGATTATCTGAGCGTTAGCATTGAACACTGGACTCACCGCCGAGATATATTTTGTATTTTTCGCAAGAAGGTCAACATCTTTAACTTTAAGAGACTGTACATTATCACGGCCTGTCGAGACTCCGCGTTCTCGCATTCTGGCTCTTTGCACCATGATGAGATTGGTTCCCATCTGCGACACCTGATTGTTGATACTTGCCTGAGAGCTCTCTCCCACTCCGACCATTGTGATGACAGAAGATATACCTATCACGATGCCAAGCATAGTGAGAAAAGCACGCATTTTATTACGCATCAGCGATTTATATGCTATTTTTATTAGATTGAATATATTCATAGTCAATTAGGAATTAGGAGTTAGGAATTAGGAATTTATCTCTAAAGTCTTGTATTTCTGAATTTCTGACATAGCAGAAAGAGGTTCATTAGTCTTATCGCTTATGATATGACCGTCACGTAGCATTATGATACGAGAAGTGAAAGCAGAGATGTCAGGTTCGTGTGTCACGAAAGCTATTGTCTTTCCTTTCTCGTTAAGTTCCTGGAACAGACTCATAATTTCGTAAGAGGTCTTGGTATCGAGGTTACCTGTTGCCTCGTCGGCGAGAATTATGACAGGGTCGTTGACGATGGCACGAGCTATCGCCACACGCTGCTGCTGACCGCCAGAGAGCTGGTTAGGAGTGTGATACATTCTGTCGGAGAGGCCGACCATTTCGAGAGCATGTTTTGCGCGCTCGCGACGCTCGCGCGAAGAGACACTATTGTTATATATCAATGGGAGCTCTACGTTCTCGAGCGCAGTAGTACGAGCCAAAAGGTTATACGACTGAAACACAAAACCTATCTTACGATTTCTAATGTCAGCCAAATCATTTTTGCTACGTTCTCTCACCGAGACGCCATCAATAAAATACTCTCCTGACGTTGGAGTATCGAGGCAACCCAAGATGTTGAGGAGCGTTGACTTACCGCTACCGCTCGAGCCCATGATACTCACGAACTCGCCTTGATTAACAGAAAAACTGACACCTTTCAAAGCATGAACCTGCTCAACGCCCACCTGAAAGACACGTCTCAGATTTTCTATCTGTAATATAGCCTGACTCATATCTACTTATCTTTTAGGTGTGGTACGGCCGTTGTTGTTAGAGTTAGCTCCTTTTCCCGCTCCTGGAGGAGGGCCTGGCATAAATGGGTTGTTTCCCATCTTCTGAGCATTGACTTGTTTCTCGACATAATTAGCCGACAACACTACAGAGTCGCCTTGCATAAGACCATGTTCAACAATTCTATATACACCATCACTCATTCCTGTCTTGATAGGACGAGGCATCATTTTGCCATCGACCTTAACCCAAACCATCTCAGGAGCTTTGTTTCCGAAGTCAGGGAATTCTCCACCAAACGGAGGCTGACCGCCAAAGTCTGGTCTTGCTCCTTGCGGCATTCCTTGAGGTGGCATTCCACCTGGAAACGGAGGCATATCACCATCAAACTTAGGCATGCCTTTTCCTGGTTTTGGACCTTGTGGTCTTGTAGCCTTGTAGTCTTGTTGACTTAAGAATTCCTCTGAAGGTATGAAACTCAAAGCCTCCGTTGGAACTGCCAATCCGGTCTCTTCTTCAGTCACGATAGTCACGCTGGCTGTCATACCTGGAAGAAGCTTCAAATCAGGATTGTAAGCAGTGATGATAACAGTATATGTAACAACATTATTTGTTGTTGTTGGCTGAAGGCGAATCTGCTGAACCTCGCCATAGAAAACGTCATCGATATAAGCATCTACAGAGAAAGTAACTTTTTGTCCTACCTCAACTTGTCCTATATCAGCTTCGTCAACGTCGGCTTCCACCTTCATTTGTGTAAGGTCGTGTGCTATGGTAAATAATGTAGGAGTGCTATAAGAAGCGGCAACTGTCTGACCCACTTCCACTTCACGAGAAAGAACAACACCGTCGATAGGAGAATAAATCTCAGCATAACCGAGATTGACCTTTGCTTTATCGAGGTTAGAGACAGCGTTTTGTAAAGAAGTCTCAGCCTTTACCAATGAGTTACGCGACTCATCGTAAGCTATCTGTGTTGCAGCTTTTGCTTCATAGAGTTGCTTGGTTCTCTCGAAACTTGTCTTTGAATATTCGAGTTCGCTCTCAGCACTGCGGACACTCGCTTCCGCCTGACGAAGATTCTCCAATAAATTAGATTTATCCAACTCCGCAAGAAGCTGCCCCTTTGTAACTACTGAATTGTAATCTACATAGATTTTATCTATCTCGCCAGAAACCTGAGTTCCAACCTCGACCTGTTCCAATGGCTGAATCGTTCCTGTAGCTGTAACAGTATTCTCAACAGTATAATCAGCCACTACATAAGTACGAATCACCAATTCCTTGTCTGATTTCTTAAAAACTTTTAACATAACAAAACCCAAGACTGCTAACACAATAACAGAAATGATTATTATTTTACCTTTTTTCATATTTTTATAAATTTTAATTTTCAAATAACTTAATAGACGCATCAATTACTTATTGTTATTTTTTAAGGTGTAATATGATACGTCTCTACCAATCACTCCTAATTCCTAACTCCTAATTAATCCCCATATAAATATCCAAAATCTTTCTTTGCAATATGAATGAATATTTATTCTGAATAAAATTATTCAATGCGTTAAGATAACTGTTTTGTTGTTGCAACAATTCAACAGCTGTTATAGAACCATATTGAAATTGAACATTATACGACTCAAATGATTTCAGATATGCGTCTTTTGTCTGCTTCGACACATTATATTTATTATATGTAGAAATCATGTTCTTATATTCTTGAACGATGGTCTGACGTGTTGTCAACATTTTTTGTTCGTATGAAAGCTGCGACTGTTCCAATGCAATTTCACTCTGTTTTACACGAAGTTTCGTCGAGCCTCTGCTATAGATAGGCACGCTCACGGAAACTCCTATTTGCTCTGATAGTCTGTCACCTAACTGCTGACCAACATTAGTGAAGTTATAATGACCCGTGTTGACACCAGCGCTGAGATTTACAGAAGGATAATAATTAGCTCTTGCAATACGCAGCGACTGTTTTGCAATATCGATGTCGTAGTTGCTTATCTTAAGATCTGGAGAATACGCAAGAGATTGTTCTACAGCCTCTTCAAGTGTCGGGAACACTGACAATTTCTCCATAACAGTTGTATCTGGACTTACTATCTGCAGTTCTTTCATAGGGTCCATAGAGAGAAGGACTTTCAAATTCAAAAGATTGTTTTCTATCTCTATTTGAGTATCAACAATATTGTTTGTATCAGAAGCATATTGTGCCACAAGGAGAAGATAGTCGCTCTCAATTATAGAGCCAACCTCATATTTACGTTTGCCTTGTTTCATTGCTTCGCGGCTGCTGTTCAAGACCGACTTCTGATAATTCAAAAGTTCTTCGTTGCCAAGTATCGTCAAGAAAGACTGTAAAATCTGAATCGCCAGTTCATCATCGTAACGACTTATTTCGAGCGATGATTGTTCTGTGGCGAGTTCTTCCTTTTTAATATTAGCGTTAATCTGTCCGCCTTGATAGATAGTCATTCCAGCGTTAATGCCGACATTGCCAGAAAAATTAGAAGAATAATTACTGTTGGAAAGGCTCTCGCTCAAAGACGCATTAACAGAAGGGAGCCGCTGTTCCTTCGACTGCTCATAAGCAAGTTGCTGCGACTTGTTAGACAGTTCCATCGACTGACGGTTATAGCTGTTGGAGAATGCATACTCCAGACATTCCTCCAGAGTAAACCTCAAAGAAACCGTATCGTTCTGAGCCTTTGCCCAAAACGACGAGAAAACAAAAACAAACAAAAATATCTTTTTCATATCTGTAAATTTCATGATACAAATATAATGTTAAAAAGATAAGATTGTTTAATGTTTTCGACGAAACGACAAAAATGATATATGAAACGGAAAATTCTCAAACATAAAAAAGGGCGCCGTAAAACAGCGTCCATTTTTTATAATGCCAACCTAAATCCTTTATAGAATTCCGTCATGTGAAATTCTTCATAACCATATCCTGTACGATACCTGCTAAGAAAATCTCTCGGATCAGAACTAAGCGCACGACCTCCACGATACACCTTGCCCCAT
>JAZQVL010000014.1:0-6354 GCA_045631805.1 Bacteroidales bacterium
ATTAGCAATGGAGTTGGAGGCTAAATACGGCGCTCATAACTACCATCCACTTCCTGTTGTTTTGGCTAAAGGTAAAGGTGCCAAAGTATGGGATGTTGAAGGCAAGGAATATTACGATTTCTTATCAGCTTATTCAGCAGTTAATCAAGGACATTGCCATCCTGCAATTATAAAGGCATTATGCGAGCAGGCGCAAAATCTGACATTGAGTTCTCGTGCTTTTTATAACGATTGTCTTGGCGTTTGGGAAAAATATATCACGGAATATTTCGGTTATGATAAGGTGCTTCCAATGAACACTGGCGCTGAAGCTGACGAGACAGCATTGAAATTGGCTCGTCGCTGGGGAACAGTATGTAAAGGTATTCCAAATGATGAAGTAACAATCGTATGTTGCGAAGGTAACTTCCACGGTCGTACAATTACAATCATTACAATGTCAAACGACCCTGATTCATACGCAAATTATGGCCCGCTAACTCCTGGTTTCATCCGTATTCCTTACAACGACCCTGACGCTTTGGAAGCTGTTTTGGCAGAACACGGACACAAAATCGCAGGATTCTTGTTAGAACCAATACAAGGTGAAGCTGGCGTTTATGTTCCAGATGAAGGTTATCTTAAAAAATGCTACGATATCTGTAAGAAATATAATGTCTTGTTCATGGCCGACGAAGTACAAAGCGGTATTGCTCGTACAGGCAAGATGTTAGCCTGCGACCACGAAAATGTTCGTCCTGATATTCTTATCTTAGGTAAGGCTCTTAGCGGCGGTGTCGTTCCTGTTTCTGCAGTTTTGGCCGACGACCATATCATGATGAATATCAAACCAGGTGAACACGGCTCAACATTCGGAGGCAACCCAATTGCTGCTAAAGTTAGTATGGCAGCTCTTCAAGTTGTTAAAGATGAAAACCTCATGGAAAGAGCGGAATATCTCGGTAATATCTTCCGTGAAGAAATGAGAAAAATCGATAGCCCGATGATTGAATTGGTACGTGGTAAAGGTCTTCTCAATGCTGTAATTATCAAGCCTAAAGACGGAAAAGAAGCTTGGGACGTTTGTATGAAGATGAAAGAAAACGGCGTTTTGGCAAAACCAACACACCAACACATCATCCGCTTCGCACCTCCATTAGTAATCACTGAAGAAGAATTGCGTGCAGCAATAGAAATCATAAAAGAAACAATTTTATCATTTTAAATAAGACTACATGACAACAAGACTGCAAGACAACGAGCTTGTGGTCTTGTTGGTTTAAGAACATTAAAATATGTTAAGATTTATTATCATTTATTTTCTTCTGATAAATATTGTCACTTTCGTGGCTTTTTGGATTGACAAGAATTTATCAAAACATAATCAAAATAGAATCCCTGAATCGACATTGATTCTGTTATCCGCTTTGGGTGGTGCTATTGGCGGACTTTCTGCGATGTATGTTTTTAGACATAAAACGAAAAAGCCTAAATTTTATTTAGGACTTTCCGCTTTGGTAATAATACATCTTGCTATTGCTTTTTTGATTATTTTCTAGAATAGATTAGGTATCTCACTCAGAGCCTCTATTTTATTATTGTCAATGTCGATGTGATAGCAGAACATCGTTTTCCCGTTTGTAAGTAAAATATAATTAACATTAAGTCCTGAGTAATATCTTATTGCTTGGTCAAGGACTTTTTGTGTTATAGGCACGTTTTCGGCTTTGCATTCCACTATCATTATCGGTTTTGCTTCTTTGTTGAAAACCACTATGTCGCAACGTTTTGACAATGTGTTCACCTTTATAGAATACTCCACGGCGATGAGTCCCGCAGGGATGTTTTTCTTCTCGACAAGATAATAAAGAGTCATTTGTCTGACTTTTTCTTCCGGTGTCAGAGCGCAGTAGATTTTTCTTACTGGGTCAAAGACTTTCGTCTTGCCGTCTTCTATTATAGTGTTAAACCAATTCATTTGATGCAAAGATAAAGAAATAGCATAGATGAGATGATTTTTTTAGTAAAAAAATATTAAGTGTTGTGATTCAAAAAAAGAAAAATATTTATCTTTGCAGTGCAAAAAATGTCGGGTTCTACTAGTCGGTCAGGTAACGACACTCTCACTGTCGAAACAGGGGTTCGAATCCCCTACCCGATACAAGGAGCAAAAACGCTAAAAGACACAAAAGAGGCACTTTTTCAAGTGCCTCCTTTTTTATGCAAACAGAAAAATATTCATCAGTAACTATTGACTATCTGTGATTTATACCTTGTTATAAGGTAGCGTTTGCAGTTCGTAGTAAGCGATACGTTCAAATGTTTTATGAATAAAGCTTGTGATATTTGTGTCAGTGTTGTCATCTTTAACATTGAATATGCGTAACAAATCTTCCTTTGAAATGGATTTGTCGTTGCTGAGTTTGTCGGCGTAATCTTTGTCCATCTCCGTATTCATTATTTCGTGTGGTATTTCGGTTTTTATTTTCATTTCTAAATAAGACATCAAAACTTTCAGTTCATTGAACATAAGACCAGATATAGTACGTCGTTTGTTTTCGGAATTAGAGAATGCGTTATCAGAATCAAACTCTATTTCAGGTAATTTTCCTTTCCCTGCAACAACTTCTACATTTTTTCCTACAGCGAACAATAGCTGTGACAGTATTGTCCAAAAGTGTTCGTCGCATTTCTTGAAGTGAGGGTGGCGGTATTTAATAGGTCTAAATAAATTTAAATATTTGCAGACGGTCGGATGCTCATAAGTGCTTAAATAATTGTCGTCAGATGTATTTGAAGTTAAGGCTTGCTCTTGCATAACTTCGTCATAGTTTTTCAGCATAATTGGAGGGAAACCCGATTCTGATGACAGGTTCCACACCAATGCTCGGATATGTTCGTATAGTTTGCGAGGAACATCTTCCTTAAGTATTTGATTGAGTTCATCTTCATCGGGGATGTCGCCTTCAAAATTTACATTTGCACAATGATTGATAGATATTGTGTAGGTCTCTTCTTTTTTATATTTAGTCTTTACATCAACATACATATTAACAATGTATATTGATGTTCTTCTTATTTTTTTTACGTAATTTGATTCGACATTAACATTGATTTCATCCACTTCCATAGAAGAATTAGGAGATGTGAGATTTTCGAATTCAAGTTGGTCTAAGAAAAAATTTATGTTCATGTTTTACGGTTTTTATGTTTCAGCCTATTAATTTTTTAAAATATTCTTTATTTATTTCTATGGATTTTCTATTTTCTGACGTATGATTATCTGATAATTCATAATAGAAATTATTAAGTGCTTTCGACAAGATTGTCTTCACATTACGGAATCCAAGCCCCGAACTATAGGCCTTGTCGGCAACATATTGCAAGGCATCGTCTGAGAAGCTAAGGTTGATATTGTTGTTATAACAGTAGTCGATATGATGATTGATGATGTTGTCTTTAGCTGTCTTCATTATTTCGAAAATGATTTCTGGCGACAAAGGATTCAGCGTAAGTACCTCACCGATTCTGCCTAATAATTCAGGAGGATAACCCCATTCCAACAAATCTTCTTCAGTCACCAATTTCTGATAATTGATATTGTCGTCATTGGATTTAGACGAGAATCCAATAGTTTTGTTGATCTTGAGGCGTTTTTTGACGATTTCTTCAATGCCATAGAACGCACCGTCGAAGACGATGAGGAAATTGTCGATAGGCAGCTCGCAGCATGTAGAAGAAAAATGTTTTCCCGAGTCGATGTGTAATGGATGATCCTTTTCGAACAATCGCATAATGTCACGAATCATATCCAAATCGCTGGCAGTATCCTTATTTATACGAGCTCCATGGTGTGTTATTTTGTCAAATTCATGAAAGACCAAGATGGCATATTTCAGTTTGTCGGGATTGTCGTATATCTCGATTTCTTTTTTTAGGATGTCTGTAAGATTCAATCCTTTCCATCCTGTGGGAGTTATTTCGTTAGTGTTGATTCGTATGATAGGACAACGGCAAGCCTTGGAAAAATGTCTCAGCATCTCGCTTTTGCCACATCCGGTAGGGCCTATTAGTATAGCCGATGACTTTATGTGACTGGTGTAACCTTTGTTGATGCTGTCGAGGTGATGGTAAAAAGTCACAGCAAGTTTTTCTATAACGTCATCTTGGCCTTTGATGTACTGCTTGACATAATCCGCCATTAGTCGTGGACTGGTTATGTCTTTCGGCGTTAATGTCTTTTGTGTTTTTGTTTTCTCCATAAAGAGGTCATTTTTTGAAATGCCGAAATTGGTTTCAAGATACTCGAAATCCTCTTTGCTTGGAGCGGTGAAGATATTATTCCATTCTTTCAGTTTGTTAGCCATGATTGAGGATATGTCTTTCCCATTTTCTAAAGATTCTTTGAATTTAGGAATGACATAATTGGTTTTTTCCAGCATCTTGTCAATGGTGATGCTTTCGTTTGACAACATGTTCAAATACATGGCGGCATGTTCTGCGCTGATTTGTGGACATAAGAACAATCTTGCGGCAAGATTGACAGCATTGTGCTCATTCGCACAATTAAGTGGAATTCCAAAATAAGTCTTTGTCATTTTTTTATGTTTTATGTTATATAAATATTCCGCTTGGAATATGGACGATATTCAATTTTTACGATATGATTTTATTATTATTGTTTATCAGTTAAGAAAAAAATACATTTTATCAATTTATTCAAATCAATAAGGCTGTAAATTTAAATATTGATAATCAATATTTTGTAATAAATCTGTTGTAAAAAAAGCGGGTCGCAAAGGTAATATATTTTTTAAATACGTATGCGATTTTTTTAGAAAAAAATAGAGCTCCTAAAATTTTAGGAGCTCTATTTAACTTTAGACTTTAGCCTTTCGACATTAGTCTTTATATTTATCAGCCTCTTGAAGCTAAGAGTAAGTCTAACATCTTGATTGCTGATTCGCTGATTACAGAGCCAGGTCCGAAGATAGCTGCTGCGCCAGCGTCATATAAGAATTGATAATCTTGTGGAGGGATAACACCACCAACAACTACCATGATGTCAGGGCGACCTAATTTTTCAAGTTCTTCAATAACTTGAGGAACGAGAGTCTTGTGACCTGCTGCCAAACTTGAAACGCCGAGGATATGAACGTCGTTTTCAACTGCTTGACGTGCTGCTTCTGCTGGTGTTTGGAATAATGGTCCCATATCGACGTCGAATCCTATGTCAGCATAACCTGTTGCTACGACTTTAGCGCCACGGTCGTGACCATCTTGGCCCATCTTAGCGATCATGATACGAGGACGGCGTCCTTCGATCTTAGCAAATTCGTCAGCTTTAGCAACTGCTTCAGCGAATTTAGCATCACCTTTTGTTTCCATAGAATAAACTCCTGAGATTGTACGAATAACTGCTTTATAACGTCCTGCTACTTTTTCGCAAGCCATAGAGATTTCGCCTAATGTAGCGCGGCATTTAGCTGCTTCAACTGCTAATTCTAATAAGTTGCCTTCGCCTGTCTCAGCTGCTTTTGTGATAGCTGCTAAGCAACGGTCAACGTCAGCTTGGTTACGTTTAGCGCGGAGGTCGTTGAGACGTTTGATTTGTGATTCGCGAACAGCGGTGTTATCGACTTCGAGAGTTTCGATAGCGTCTTCATGTTCGAGACGGAACTTGTTGATACCAACGATGATTTCGCTGCCAGCGTCGATACGAGCTTGTTTGCGTGCTGCTGCTTCTTCGATACGCATCTTTGGAAGACCTGTCTCGATAGCTTTAGCCATACCGCCCATAGCTTCGATTTCCATGATGTGTTCCCAAGCTCTGTCGGCGATTTCTTTTGTTAATGATTCAATGTAATATGAACCTGCCCATGGGTCAACTACTCTACATACGTTAGTTTCTTCTTGGATGTAGATTTGAGTGTTACGAGCGATACGTGCTGAGAAGTCTGTAGGAAGAGCGATAGCTTCGTCCAAAGCATTGGTGTGCAATGATTGTGTGTGACCGAGTGCTGCGCCCATAGCTTCGATACATGTACGTGCTACGTTGTTGAATGGGTCTTGTTCTGTCAATGACCAACCTGAAGTTTGTGTGTGTGTACGGAGTGCCAATGACTTGTCGCTCTTAGGATTGAAAGTCTTGACGATCTTAGCCCATAACATACGAGCTGCTCTCATCTTAGCTATTTCCATGAAGTGGTTCATACCTGAACACCAGAAGAATGAAAGACGTGGTGCGAAAGCGTCGATGTCGAGACCTGATTTAACACCTGTACGGAGATAATCCCAACCGTCAGCCAAAGTGTAAGCCAACTCGATGTCGCATGTAGCACCAGCTTCTTGCATGTGGTAGCCAGAGATAGAGAT
>JAZQVL010000015.1:0-32986 GCA_045631805.1 Bacteroidales bacterium
ATCTTTGATGACAAGAAGATAGCTGTTGGACCGTCAGCGCCGCCAATGATACCGATAGCACCTGCTTCTTTAAGGTCGAAGCCGAGGTATAATGCGCCTATGAAAGTAAGGAACACGCCCAACTGAGCAGCAGCGCCTAATATCATGAGACGAGGCTGTGAAATGAGCGATGAGAAGTCAGTCATAGCGCCGATTCCTAAGAAGATAAGCGGAGGATAAATACCTTGACGAACACCGAAATAAAGGTAGTTCAACACAGAGCCTTCTTGTTAGATACCTGTTTGGATATTCAAGCTGAAAGCCTCGTTGATAGCAGCGAGAGCTGTTGCTTCGTCCATACCTTGAGGAAGAACGATAGAGCCATTAGCATACATTTCATTGAAGCGGGCGATAGCATTGTTGAGTTCCAACTTAACATTTTCACCACCAAAGATACTTACCATCAGCGCCTGCGCATTTTGGATGTCAGACTGAAGCACATTCTGGTCGGCGAGTTCTTGCAGATGAGACAAGACATCAGTGAGGTTAAATGTGTAAGTCTGTAGGAAAGGAATATTACCCACTATGATACCCACTCCGATAGGTATGAGCAGCATGGGTTCGAAATCATATTTAATAGCCAGAAATATAAAAAAGAAAGCAACAAGAATCATAACCAAGTTACCTCTTGTTGCGTTCTTAAAACCGGTAAAAGCGAAGAAGTTGGATAAACCTCCAGCCATCTCCTCTCCTATCGATGTCTCTGCTGCTGTTTCAGCAACAGTTATTTCTGTCACGACATTTTCTGTCACAGCACCTGTGAAGACGCGCTCAGCCATTGTGGCGTTGGAAGTCACAAAAGCATGAAGCACGAACATCACAGCTACTAATGCGAAAATGACGAGGGCTTTTCTTTTAATTGTATTATGTTTAGGGTTCATGGCCTTAAAAATTAACCAATAACAACTAAAACAGCACCTTGAAGAACGTTATCGCCTACTCTAACCTTAATATCTTTTATTACACCATCAACTTCAGCCAAGAAGTTGTTTTCCATTTTCATTGCTTCGTACATTAAAATCTTATCACCGCGTTTTACTTGGTCGCCGACGTTAACGTAGATTTGCATGATAGTACCAGGAAGCGGAGCTACAGCTTTAACGCCATCGACGTTACCGCCAGCTGCTGGAGCTGCTGCTGGAGCTGCTGCCTTTGGAGCTGCTGGACGTGGAGCGATGACAGGTTTTGCCTCTTCTTTTTCGCGCTCAACATCAACTTCATATTGTGTACCATTGACGACAACTTGAGCTTTGTCGTTTTCGAAGCTTTGAACTTCTACTTCATATTGATTTCCACTTATTGTGAACTTAAATTTTTTCATATTAATATCTATTTAAATTATTCATTCCAAAAATTTTAGAACTCCATGGAGAATAACGGCATTGTACTCTCTTGATAGTCAACTTACCTGATTCTTCATCATGAACTTCCATTGACATTGACAAAGCCAAGCCTATTGCAGCGATGACATCGTCTTTTAAAACATTATCTTTAGAAGTTTTCATCCTCTTTTATTTTATTCATTAATAAATCATTTTACATTATTCATCCCATAAATCCTGGCGTTCCATGGTGAAGTATGACGTTCCACTCTTTTTATTGTAAGAATGTCTGGCTCAACATCGTGGACGCTGTCCATCGACAACGACAATGCCAGGCCGATAGCGACCATGACATCATCGTTATCTGGATTTATATTTTTCACCTCTTTAACTTCTACTTTATCTTTTTTCTTATCCTTATTGATAAGTTTATTCCAGTCATAGTTGATGATTTTAGAGATGCCTGTGAAGATGAGAAACAAAACCACCAAGGCGATAACAACTATCATGAAACCGCTTATTGTCACGATCCAACCTTTTAACTGAAGACCATCTTGTATTGCTAACAAGGATAAATATAAAGTATTCATTGTGTTAATTTTTTAGAGTGGGATATTACAATGTTTCTTAGGAGGATTAGTATCTTTCTTAGTTTCTAAAGCGTGCAAAGCTCTGATGACGCGGAAACGAGTGTTGCGTGGTTCGATAACATCGTCGATATAACCGAATTTAGCAGCGTCGTATGGGTTAGCGAATTTATCGCGGTAGTCTTGTTCTTTCTTAGCGACGAGTTCAGCGCGTTCTGCTGGGTCGCTGATTGCTGCGATTTCTTTACCGTCGAGAACTTCAACAGCGCCAGAAGGACCCATAACAGCGATTTCTGCTGATGGCCATGCGTAGTTGATGTCAGCTCTAAGTTGTTTACAGCCCATAACCAAGTGAGAACCACCGTAAGATTTACGTACTGTAACAGTAATTTTTGGAACTGTAGCTTCGCCGTAAGCGAACAACATCTTAGCACCGTGAGAAATGATGCCGCCGTATTCTTGAACTGTACCAGGCAAGAAACCAGGAACGTCAACTAAAGTGATGATAGGAATGTTGAAAGCGTCGCAGAAACGAACGAAACGAGCGCCTTTACGTGATGCGTTGATGTCGAGAACACCTGCGAAATATGCTGGGTTGTTAGCGACGATACCAACTGGCATTCCATCGAAGTGAGCGAAACCAACGATTAAGTTTCTTGCGAAGTCTTTATGTACTTCTAAGAACTTGTTATCGTCAACGATAGAATGGATGATATGTTGCATATCGTAAGGTTTGTTAGGATTATCAGGGATAATTTCATTCAATGAGTCATCCTTACGATCGATTGGGTCGTCTGTTGGTTTATATGGAGGTTCTTCCAAGTTATTTTGTGGAAGATAAGAAACGAGGTCTCTGATTAATTGGAGAGCTTCTTCTTCTGTTGGAGCCATGAATTGGCTGACGCCTGATTTTTGGTTGTGAACGAGAGCGCCACCGAGGTCTTCTGTGCTTACGTCTTCGCCTGTAACAGTCTTAACAACTTTTGGACCTGTGAGGAACATGTAGCTGTTTTGTTCTGTCATCAAGATGAAGTCGGTCAAAGCTGGTGAGTAAACTGCACCACCGGCGCAAGGACCAAAGATAGCTGAGATTTGAGGGATAACGCCAGATGCGTCGATATTGCGTTGGAAGATTTCAGCATAACCTGCCAAACTTCTTGAACCTTCTTGGATACGAGCGCCGCCTGAGTCGCAGATACCGATAACAGGAGCACCAACTTTCATAGCTTGGTCCATGACCTTGCATATTTTCTTTGACATTGTTTCTGACAATGAACCACCGAAAACAGTGAAGTCTTGTGCATAAACATAAACAACACGGCCTTCAATTGTACCATAACCTGTTACAACACCGTCGCCGAGATATTGTTGTTTTTCAAGACCGAAGTCAGTAGTACGATGAGTTAAGAACATGTCAAATTCTTCGAAGCTACCTTCGTCGAGCAACATATTGATACGCTCGCGAGCTGTGTATTTTCCTTTGGCATGTTGTGATTCAATACGCTTCTCACCTCCACCGAGACGAGCCTGTGCGCGTTTGTCTAACAATTCTTGAATTTTTTGTTCAATTACCATAATATTAGGATTTAATTGATTACTAAAAATATGTATTATTTATTTTTATCTTCACAAAGTTCTGTCAAAACACCGCATGTTGATTTTGGGTGTAAGAAAGCGATGCTCAAGCCTTCAGCGCCGCCGCGAGGAGCTTTATCGATGAGTTTAATGCCAGCAGCTTCTGCTTCTGCCAATTGACCTTCGATATTTTCAACAGCGAAAGCGATGTGGTGCATGCCACCTTTGCCGCCGTTCTTTTCGATGAATGAAGCTATTGTGCTTTCTGGTGATGTTGGTTCCAATAATTCAATCTTGGTTTGACCTACCTTGAAGAACGCTGTCTTAACCTTTTGGTCAACGACTTCTTCAATGTTGTAACATTTTGTTCCAAGGAGAGTTTCAAAGAATGGAATAGATTCTTCTAAGCTTGTAACAGCTATTCCAATGTGTTCAATATGAGTTGGATTCATAATAACTTTATTTTAAATTTGAAAATTTCAATTTTGCCACAAATATAAACCTTTTTTTTAAACTTAAAAACTCAAAAATTCTTTTTTTTAAAAAAGGAACTTGATGGACTTGAGGATTTGAGGAGCTGAGGAACTAAACTCCATTACCTCATTACTCCATTACTGCATTACTACAAAAAAATCAAAACACAACAACTCTTCTGAGTTTTTGGGTTTCTGAATTTTTGAATTTCAAGCTGTAAGTTCCAGAAGCGAGACCTTCTGTTTCTATTGTAATTTCTTTTCCGCTGACTACCATGTCTTTCACAATTTGTCCTGCTTGATTCATCATTATGATTCTGCCTTCTGTTTCGTTTTGCAATCTGATGTTTATCTTGTCTTTCGCAGGATTAGGGAAAACTTCAAAGTCTGTCTCGCCCTTTAATTCTTTGACAGCCGCATGTTCTTCGTCCCACATGCCCAAGGTGTAGTCGCCTGATTTAATTTCGTCAACTGTCATTCTGCCATAATTTCCATAACCTTGATGCTCATAACTAACAGATTGCCACGGTTCTGATCCGTTAGCACGATATAACAGTACTATTGAATCGTTTTCAGAAATCATAAGGTTAGCGTCATAATTAGCGTTATTTTGGTATTGGAACTCGCCTTTTATTTTCGATTCGCCTTTGTCTAATCTATATATAGACCAATAACGATTTGGAGAAATGGACAAACCCTCTGGCAGCTCACCTGCTGATTTAGGTCCCATCCAGTGATGTTCTACTCTCAACAATGTAGAATCGCCTATTTCTTCCGCTATGGCTTTGAATTTAGAACCGCTGAAGTTATGGCTGCCTGCTTTGTCGATAATGAAAGTCATCTCATTGCTTGCATCAGCGAATTTATTGTTATAGTCGCAGAAAACAGCCACAGGCTCAAAGTCTATCGTAGCGGAGCATACGCCAGTCTCGCCGTCCCAGCTAATCATTTCGCTATGAGTATTCCAGTCTTCATCTACAAAAGTTATCTCATATCTTACGCTGTTACCTATAAAGTCGTAGCCTCTGTGGCCTTGATGCATAGTAACTTGAACATCGAATTTATCGCCATTAGGTTGTACCGTAAAATCTTGTACTACATAAACAGGACTTCCTGGAGTGAAGACCCATGTATCGAAGAAATCGCTCATATCGACACCTGTTGACTCGCTGATAGCGTCTCTTAAATCTTCCGATGAAGCCGATTTAGAATCGAATTTATTGAGATAATATTTTATTGCTTCATCGAAAGTATCTCTTCCAAGATAATTCATCATTGTATAAACCACGATAGCGCCTTTGTCATAAACCGTTGTTCCGTATGTCAAGTCTAAAGGCATGTCGTTCAATGGAATCCAGCCTTCCGAGTTATGGCATGTAAGTATTATATTATCGATAAGGCTCTTCATTGAACTCACGAAATCATCTTCGCCATAAAGTCCGGAGAGATAATAATTATTGCAGAAAGTCGCGAATCCCTCGTTGAGCCACATATCGCCGGCGGTGGCGCATGTCACCTTGTTGCCGAACCAAGAGTGAGCCATTTCGTGAGCTATGAAATATTCGCTGTCGAGGTTAGTCGTTCCAGTAATGAGAGAGCTTGCAAAAGCAATGTTATCAACATGTTCCATGCAACCTAAACTTGTGCTGACGTAAGAGATTCTATTATGAGGGAAAGGTCCGAATTTAGCTTCATAGAAAGCGGCTATTTCTTTGGTATTGGCGAAAGTGGCTGCCACTTTTTCTATCTGGTTTGGTTTTGCATAAACATTAATTGGAATGTCTCTTTCCATTCCTTGATAAGTGTCTTCCCACAAGACAAAGTTTCCGATTGCGAACGACATAAGATAAGTCGGTATTTCCTGACTCATGACCCAATGGTCAGTTTTTGTTCCGTTGTTGTTTATTGTCTCTGCGAGTATGCCGCCGCATGAAGAAATCATATCGTCGCTATAAGTGAGATATAAATCGTATGAAGCCTTATCGCTGAAGTCGTCAACGCATGGGAACCAAGTCTTTCCGAGATTATGAGGCTGACTGTCGAAGCCGACGCCGAGATTATAAACATAATCGTTGCTCCAGTGGATGCCGCCCCAATTTTCGTTGAATGTGCTGCCGCCGTAATTGACAGTGACAGTAAACTCTGTGCCTGATGGTATCGCAGAAGCGAAAATGATATTCAAGACATCGTCATTTTGCGAAAAACTGCTTACTTCGTTAGCGCTACAACTGACAGAAGAGACTGTCAACGATTTAAGTTCCAGCTCTAAGGAGCCTATTTCTTCAGTGGCTGTCAATGTTAATGTTGTTACCGCATCAAGTGTCCTGTCAGAAAAATCAATAGTGTTAAGGTGAATCTCATAATGTTTCACATCAACATTATCACCGATTTCGATTGTTCTTGCCAATAAAGAAAACGACAAGCAAAAAGCTAAAAATAAAGATAATACGTATTTCATAGTTTGAGATTTTTTTATCATTGAATCGATTTGTAAAAATACATTATTTTTTTCTTCACATATATTTGATGCTGCGATTTTTTGAAGAATTAAAAGCTAATGACAAAAATTAAAACTTTAGCTCCTCAATTCCTCAGCTCCTTAATCAACTCTCTCCAAAAGAATTTCCTCCTGATTCCAGTGGAACGGTTCGTAATCGTTATTTCTTGTCACTTTATTCTTACGGAATATAAGTCCATTGACCGACTTGGCATAAAGCAATGGTTTGTCGAATGTGATGAAATGGTTTTTTTCTATGACGATAGCGTCCTTCTTACCTCCATGAAAATATGAAGTCTGATTTTCCAAGTCAGGAATTTCCGGATAAATAGAAATCACGGCATTGGTAAATTGGAACATATTAGTAAGAGCGTTGATGAATGTGTTATTTTTTATTAACAAATCACGCACAGCACCCGATTCGTACCATCCATTACAATCGCCGCATAACAAGATAGCTGTTCCTGATGTATGGTCAAAGACATTGTCTTTACACACTGTTCTCAAAGGAGAGCTGAACAATGCACCTCTTGCCCTATTGTTTCTCACAACATTATGACTGAAAACGACTTGCGGCGTCCAGCTGAGATTCTCTATTCCTATTGACGACTCTGTCTGAATCTCATCAGGCAATTTATCTTCAAAAGTCACAAGGAACTCTTTAGCACCTTTTATCGTTTCTTTATCATAAGGTTTTATTTCTTTGATAATGTTAATATGATTTAACATTTCCATAGTTTTCGATTTCACGAAACAAACGCTGTCGCCATTATCGCCCCAAGCGAATCCCCATGCCTGATTATGTTCATAACTGCAAATCAAGCTATTGTCGTCGAGACGTTGTTTCACTTTAAGATAAATTCCATGAACATTGATAGCATCGTCCATCATTCCTTCGTATAAGCCATGTTCAGAACGTATCATTCCTTTGCATTGCGAGAAATGAGTGGCGTCGGCCTGCGTTGTGAAATAACGAGCGTCATTATCTTTCAAACACACATTAAAACGATTCAGTCTGATGTTGCAGCAACGTTGTGCCAAGAGTCCCATGCCTTCAGCATAATGAACAGTGACATTATAAATATATGTGTCGTTGCTATGGTCGAGGAAAATTCCCGGAGCGGGACGCTGCCATGTACGCATCGCCACTATAGTTCCTGGTTTCAGTCTTTTGTCTTTCCAGTTAGGAGCATAAAGCTGGCGTTCGCCCACTTCTTCAACCTCCTTAGTGTCAATCCACAAGTCACTGGTCTGATATACAATATGCCGTGATTCTTTCTCAAAAGCGATACCTGTATATTGCTGATATTTCCAACCTTCGCCGTATGTCTCGAAAACGCCATCCTTATTGATACGATAATTAACCCAAGGTTCAATGCGGAATGTAATACCCAAATTTTCGTCATTATTCATGATTTCAACCTGAGCTATATGCGGATTCTCAAAATCAATGGAGAAATTTTTCAAAGTGATGTTATTGGAATTCACGACAGCAAGAGGCAACATTTGTCCGTGAAAAACAAACTCCGATCCATTGCCGTCGAGAGTAAGATTATTCCATTCTTCAAGACAGATGCCGATAATCTTAGGCTGATTCTGGTCATGATTAGAAACATAAAATTCTCTCTGCTGAGCGTCGTCAGGGTAGAAATCATAGCGAGCTTTTTTAAACTTTATTATGACATTATCGTCATCATCAATTTCCGCCTTTATTGAAGAAAGGATTTCATTCAGACGAGAAGCGTTATCATTATTTATATCAGGAAGAAAGGAATATGGAGCGGCTGATATGTCAACCACTATTTTCTTTGCATTCACCGACAGCGACAACATCAGAGATATTATCAACATTAAGGTTTTCATGTACTTATTCATTGTCATTTGTTTTTGATGGGTCAATCACAATAAGAGGGAGTTAGAGCATGTGCTCACACATTAATTTATAAGATTTATTTTCATGCAAAGATAAATATTCTTCGATAAATTCGTAACTTTGTGCTTCGAAAAATGTTATTAGTTTTTTGAAAATTATCATTCAAAATGAAGACAATAAAAGAAATATATCGTATTGGTCATGGACCATCAAGCAGTCATACAATGGCGCCACGCCGCGCATCGGAGCAGTTTCTCGCACGCAACCAAGAAGCCGCCCGTTTTGAAGTGACTTTATATGGCAGTCTCGCCGCGACAGGGAAAGGCCACTTGACTGACGTCGCCATCTTAGACGTTCTTGAGAAAAAGGCCCCTGTAACTATCATTTGGGAAAACGAAACATTCCTCTCATATCATCCTAACGGCATGACTTTTAAGTCATTCAACAACGAAAACGTTTTGATGGAAGAATGGACAGTTTATAGTGTTGGCGGCGGTGCATTGGAAGAAGAAGGCAAGAAAAACACGAGTCCCGACATCTACCCTATCACCAAGATGACCGAGATTTTAAACTGGTGTGAAGACACAGGAAAAGGTTTTTGGGAATATGTAAACGACATTGAGAACGACCCATATCTCATGGATTATCTCGAAGAAGTATGGATTACCATGCAGAATGCGATAGAGCGCGGGCTTCAGGCAGAAGGACGTTTGCCAGGACCGCTCAACCTACCACGCAAGGCTGCCAACTATTACATCAAATCGATGGGATATCAACGTACATTGAAAAGCCGCGGCGCCGTATTCTCATACGCTCTTGCTGTCAGTGAGGAGAATGCCTCAGGAGGCCTTATCGTCACAGCACCTACTTGTGGTTCATCGGGAGTGTTGCCAGCTGTGCTTTATCACTCAGCCAAGGCCTACGAAATTGCAAAGCCTCGTATTCTCAAAGCTATTGCCACTGCTGGTCTCTTTGGTAACATTGCCAAAGCCAACGCCTCCATTTCCGGCGCCGAAGTCGGATGTCAAGGTGAGATTGGCGTTGCCTGCGCCATGGCAGCGGCAGCAGTATGCCAGCTCTTCGGCGGCAGCTGCGCTCAGATAGAATACTCAGCAGAAATGGCTCTCGAACATCACCTCGGAATGACATGCGACCCTGTATGCGGACTCGTACAGATACCTTGCATAGAACGTAACGCATTTGCAGCCGCACGAGCAATGGACGCTAATATCTTCGCCACATACACCGACGGAACACACAGAGTGTCGTACGACAAAGTGGTGGAGACAATGAAAGTGACAGGACACGACATGCCTCATCTCTACAGAGAAACATCAATAGGCGGACTCGCTCACAACTACGAACAAATGGATTATTAAAAAGACTATAAGTCTATGAGTCTATGAGTCCGTAAGCAAATTATATAAACTCATAGACTTATTGACTTATTGACTCATAGACTCAAAAAAATGAAAAGATTATTCTTAGCGATACCGATAAAGACAACGGATAATGGGTTTATCCCGCTTCTCGATGGCTTGAAACGTCAGCTCGGACATGAGAAGAGAATCAACTGGGTAAGACCAAATCACATTCATCTCACATTGAAATTCATCGGCAATACTCATCCTAACGACATCCCTAAAATAATTGATGAACTCAATGAAATGTTCAAAAGACATAAAAGCTTCACTATGGATTTCAACAGGACAGGCATCTTCGGCAGCCGTTATGCGCCTCGCGTCTTATGGCTCGGGATGCAGAATACTCCACAAGAACTCCTCGACTTGGAAGAAGACACTCTGACATCTTTCGACAAATTAGGATTCCTGCGCGATAGACAAAATTTCGTTCCTCATATCACATTAGGCCGTATAAAAGAATTATGCGAGAAACAATATTTTCAAAAAATCGTCGCCGGCATAGAACAGAAATCGTATATAAAACAAGAAGTTAACGAGATTATTTTATATCAAAGCATCTTACAACCAGAAGGAGCATTTTATAAAGAGATAAAGAAGTTTGAGATATAAGCTTGTCGAAGTGATGATAGATAATGTACATTGAAGCATTGTATTATATATGAATAATATTATTAGTAAAATAAAATCATATTATCCTATTTCTGATGAGGCTTTATGTGCTCTGAAAAATGAGATGCATCTTGTACGTTATCCTAAAAATACAATTCTAGTATCTTCTGGTTCAACTGATAAAAATGTTTATTTCGTTGAAAATGGTCTTACTCGTTCTATCTTTCATAAAGATGGCATAGATACAACGACCTGGTTTAGCATGGAAGGTGACATAACATTCGGAATGTATTCTTTATATCACAATATGCCTTCGGTGGAGAGTGTTCAGACTCTAACAGATTGTGATATTTATGTCATCTCTATTGACGCACTTAATAATTTGTATGAAAGATATATAGATATAGCCAATTGGGGACGCATAGTTCATCAAGACGTAAATCGCTTGTTGAGCCATATCTTTGTTGAAAGACTTCAGCTTTCTCCTAAGGAGCGTTACGAGTGTTTTCTTAAACATTTTCCAGGACTTCTTAATAGAGTAAAGCTTAAATATGTCGCTGAATTTTTAGGGATTTCTATATACACTTTAAGTAGAATTCGTTCAGAAAAATGATTTTTTGCTTTAAAGCAAAAGATTATCTCTGCTCTTACCTTAATTTTGCATTGAAATTGTTAAATGTCAAAATCAAATGAACACCAAACCTCACTACCTCATTCTCGATGGTCTTCGTGGCGCAGCGGCCCTTATGGTGCTGTGGTATCACGTATTCGAGGGATTCGCCTTCGCTGGCGGCACTGCTATAGAAACTTTCAACCACGGACATCTCGGAGTAGATTTCTTCTTCATGCTCTCGGGATTCGTCATCAGTTATGCATACGATGATAGGTGGAAGACAACAAGACAACATGACTACAAGACTACAAGTGGAAGTCTTACAATAGGTTCTTTCTTCAAGCGTCGATTGATTAGATTGCAGCCTATGGTGATGATGGGAGCTCTCATAGGACTGATAACTTATCTTATCCAAGGTGGCGTGAGATGGGACGGAACACAAATGCCTATCCATTGGACAATGATAGCTTTCTTCCTCGCTATGTTTCTCATCCCTGCTTATCCAGGCGCAGCTTACGACCTGAGAGGCAACGGCGAAATGTTCCCTCTCAACGGACCAAGCTGGTCGCTGTTCTTCGAATATATAGGCAATGTCTTATATGCTCTTTTCATTAGAAAACTTTCCAACAAAAAACTCACCGTATTATCTGTATCAACCGGATTACTATGGCTTTTATTCGTCGTCTTCGACATCTCTGGCTACGACATGATTGGCATCGGCTGGACTTTAGACTCAGTCAATTTCTTCGGCGGTCTGCTCAGAATGTTGTTCCCATTCTCTCTCGGAATGCTTCTTTCACGTAATTTCATGAAGTCAACAAGACCACAAGACTACAAGACAACAGGCGTTTGTACGTTCATCAAAAAAAATATTTTCTGGATTGCCATACTCGTGATGTTTGTTCTTTTCTCCATGCCTTACATACCCAAAAAAGGAGCTATCAGCGTCAACGGCATTTATGAATTATTATGTATCATTTTAGTTTTTCCTACTATTGTTTGGTTCGGAGCATCGGGAAATACGGCAAGTAATTTCTCAACAAAAACATGCAAATTCCTCGGCGACATCTCTTATCCTTTATACATAATCCATTATCCTGTTATGTATCTTTTCTATTCATGGCTCATCGACAATAAATTATATACACTTGGCGAGACTTGGCATGTAGTGTTACTCGTCATGGCAACAAACATCATATTGGCATACGCCTGCCTTAAACTCTATGATGAACCGATTAGAAGATGGCTAAGGGCAAATGGCTAAAGAAAAATGGCTAAAGGCAAATGGTGAAAACAACTATTTTACTCTAATCCTCATTCCTTCTGAATATGCCGAGAACTCTGGCGCATACATACATTGTATCAAGGCATATCCATTGCTGAAGCTGCCTTCTTTTGTCACAAACATCGAATAAGAGACCTGACGCTTTCCTTTAGGCAATTTATCGAAATAGAATCCCATGAAGGTGTCGCTATTGCTTTGATAATATAACATTCCGTCTTGATATCTATATCTCGACATCTGTTCGACTGGTTCGAGACAAGCGGCTCTCATGTCTTTCAAAAAGACGAATTCCATGTCTTGAGAATTTTCGATATTCAGATTCACGACAATCTTATCTCCGACTTTAATGTCTTCGTTTTCAATAGGAACAAGATAAGTTCCATCTTCATTGACTCTTTCTACATAAATTTTTCTCTCTACATTCAATGGCGATTCGTGTTTTCTCACTTCATCAAGAGAGACGAAATACTGACGGAACAAACCTCCCCAAATGAGATTATCGGTTTCGTTATTGACTTTGATATCTTTAAAATTCTTCATCTCTTCAGAATTCCAAAAATACTGATTCATAAAATCAGAAGAATCTTTGTTGTTTTTAATCTCCACAAGCAATCCAGCATCACTTGTTGTTTCAGAGACGCAGCAATGTGTATTGTTTATTTCTATAGGAAGCATTGATACGTATTCTCTACTTGTAGTCTTGTTGTCCTGTTGTCTTGTAGTCTTATCAAAAGTCAAAGCATAAACCGCATCGACTGTCGATTGAGCGTTCTCCCACATATTTGTGCGTTTGTTGCATAACAACCACATCTCCATCTCGTTAAGAAGTTTCTCGTCAGGATTTATTTCCTTGAATGCTTCCATAACAACAACATGTTCGCTGACTTTAGAACTCCAATACATTCCGAGAATTTCGTTCTTTTTAGCTCTTTCTTTCAGTGATTTCATTATCAGCTGAGCGATGTTTTTATCGCCATTACGATATAATATCAAGGCGATTTTTGCTTGCGTGCCGAAATTAAAGTCGTGCCAGTTTTCTTTCAATTGTTTGATGAAGAAATCTTTGGCATTCTTATATTTTAAGTCTTCATTGAAGTCGAAGAAACTCAATGCATATAATTCATTGATGTTTGAGTGAGAGATGTTCTTATAATCTTTGTATAAGTCATAATCTTTTATTATGCTGTTGCATAAATATTCGATGGCGTTTTTGCTGATGATGTCGGAATATTCCTGCTGACTTGGTGTCAAGGAATTTATTACGTCCATCTTATAAAGACGACCGAAACCGCCTAATATATATTGAGTGATAAACGTGCTTTCCGGCATATTAGGGAACCATGACCATCCTCCGTTGACGCTTTGTTTTTCTTTAATGAGGTTTAAAGTCTCATCTGTCTTGTTACGTAATATGTTAAGGTCGAATAAGTTGGCGAGCATCGCTTTTTGTTCTGCTTCCGATTTTGCTTCCATCACCCAAGGTGTCTCTTGTAACATAATTGCCTTAAGATTCTCGTCTTTCTGAAGCGCCGACATCAATGCGTCGGGTGTCTCCAATTCCCATTTCTTGATATAATCCAATAAGTTAGGGATGTTATGCGCTATGTATGAGGCGAGACTGTTAGCATAAAAAATGTTAAATGCCACGTCGGCATATTGTCCTGTCTCTTGTGCGAGATAAGGCAGCGACTGTATCGCATACCAGACTGGATTTGCGCATATGTTCAATGTCAGTCCGTAATTTCTTTCGTTCTTGTCTTGAAAATCGAAGTCGAAAGTCTTCTCGGAATTTTCTCTTACTATCAAAGGATACGTCTCAGTCATAAAGACTTCATTACTTAAAATAGGAAGAAGATGCTGCTCTGCATCGGAGAAATCCTTTGACGAAACGCTGAATCGCATCGCCAACAAATTTGTAGAGATGTCACTATTATTAATTGCAACCTTCCATCTCACAGATTTACTGTTTCCAGCAGCAATCTCATCGATGGCAATATCCTGTTCAGAAAGAATCAAATCCAAAGGCTTCATCGTCAAAGCATCGAAAATCTCTAACTTAGCAAAAGCCTTCATATCCAACATCTGTTCTCCATTATCTGCACTAACAATGACATTCGCCACCACCCAGAGAGTGTCGTTTTCATAAACGAAGCGAGGCATATCGCTCATAATCATAAGAGGTTTCGATGTAGTGAAAGTCTTGTTCAAAGTGCCGACTTTCAAGTCTTTGGTATAAGCGAGCATCATAAGGTTCCAGCGAGTCAAGGCGTCTGGCATAGTGAAAGAGAACGTCAGACTTCCATCTTCGTTAGTGATTAAGTTAGGATAGAAGAACGCTGTCTCGTTGAAGTTTTCTCTTATTGAAGGTGTAATATCTTGATCTTGAAATTCTACATCTATATCATCTTCAGCCACATCAATCACACCGACAAACGTAACATTTGAACTTTTTGCCAAGCTTGCTCCCGCTACAACTTTATCCGAAGAAAAACTTAGATTCCTATATGAATACATTCTATCGTAATAGTTGTTTTCCACCAAATTATAATTCGATAAAATATTGAAATCTAATAAGTTATACTGCGGGTAGTTTTCTTTTCCAACTTGCGCGTAAAAATGATCGAAACCATAACAAAACCAAGGATTATTAGGCAAATATCCGATATAAGGTTTGTTGTTTAATTTCCATGTGTTTTTGGCAAAAACATCCAAAGAAGCGTCATACATTCCTACCATAAGATTGGTGACAACGCCTTTGTCTTTATAATTCTTTATCGTAAGATTCCATTTCTCATTGGTTCCTGGTTGCAAGTCATCTCTCTCCACATCTAATTTTATGTCCAAATCAAGATTGTCGTACGGAACAGAAACAACTTCTCGCACAATATTGATTGTATTATACTTAACAAAATACGCCTCGAATGTAATTTTACCTCTGTCTTCCTTTTTTATTTTATAAGGAAACTTCAGAATCTCATCATTTAATTTTACACACTCAGAATGAAGAAGTTTATCATCATGCAAAACACTGACATAAACGCTGACATCATTGGCAGAACTTCCTAAATAAAAATTAACATTGTCACCTATTTTTGCCGTCTTAGTGTCAATATATGACAAACACATTTCTTTAAATGGTATTTTATTGCTACTAAAATCTATAATGTTAATTTCTTTTGAGATTATCTCCTTCTCGTTTTCCGAAGAAATTATCTCGACATAAAATCTTCCTTCTGTTATAAGATTTTCAATCCTATAGAAAATATTCGCCTTTCCATCAACGGAAATCGTGTCTTCATATATTAATTTTCTGTTATCATTTGGCTGTTGGGCATCGGATGGATAATAGTCAAAATATGGAAACAATTCTTTCAATTCATTATCAGACAAAAGTTTACGGTCAAAATCATATCCATTATCAACCAAACGTTCATTGTTATTTAACCGATAAATCTTTCTTATGACTTTAGCCTTGACGGGAATATTTTCAATGTTTTTAACAGAAAAAGGTGCATATTTTAAATTTTTTAAAGCAATATTCGTCAAGTCATTGTCAAAATCGAGAATCAAATTATTTTCTGATACTTTTAGGGTGTATGTTTTAGTCTGGGTCTCGCCTTGTGCGTTGGTAGCGTTTACCGTGACAATATATTCAAATACAGGAAGTCTGTTTTTTAAATTTTCATCTGCAAGCAATTCAAAATCAATACTAAAATCGCCATTAGAATCTGTCGTTCCATCTCCGTATGCTATTTGTTTTTCATAACTATTATAATTGTCTCTCCACCACAAACGATATGGAAAATAGGCACGTCTGACGACAGTATAATCATAATTGATGTTATCGAGACCGAAACCTGCGTATGCTTTCACGGAGCCAGTAAGATTTATTTTATCATTGATTTTAAACGACTTATATAGTGAATTAAACGATATTTCAAAAGTAGGACGTTTGTATTCATCAATTTTAATATATATGGTACCACTTTCGTTTTTGATTCTAAAATTTCCGTTAGACAAATTATCAGGAATCACGAAACTTCCGTCAAAAGAACCGAATTCGTTGGTTGTAAAAGTCTTTGTCTCAATTACTTCACTATTACTATCTATAAAAGCGACTTTCGTTTCTTTTCCTGTGAGCAATTCTTTCTTCTCTGAGTTTTCATTTGTCATAATGCCTTTAAAGAAAATCGTCTGCCCAGGACGATAAATCATCCTATCGGTATAGAAATATGTCTTTTCTATCATTTTTTCGTCTTCATCTTTTTGAGGAAAACGGAATAACGAATATGTTTCGGAAAACAGAGTGTCGTTTTTGTGATACAGATTAATACCTACAGATTTCTTGATGTCATTAGAAATCGCAACACGGCCATTTTTGTCAGTTATCTTATTGAAAAGCACGTTGTTAACATATACACTTTCTTTATAATCATATTTACTTTCAAAAAATTCCACATTAACACCTTTAATCGGTTTACCATTTTCTCTATCAAGGACTTGCACAACAGAATTATTATTGTAGCTTGTCACTACAAAACTTAAATCGCTTACTTGAAAAGCATGTACTGCGGGATGATTTTTAATAGTGAAAATATCATCTTTTGAAAACATTATAAAATAGTATCCGCACTCCAATTCTGGCAAAGCAATGAGTGACGAATGTTCTTTATAATCTTTTTCTTCTGGAATATCAATCTGATTTTCAACAAGATAATCTTTTTCAAGCAAATCCATGACAATTTCTATACAACAGTCATTAAATTTCTCCAACTCTTTTTTGTTTACTTTGTAAATACGATAACATGGATTAGTGACATTTTTATAAGTAAGAGCCAATGGTATCGCTTTGTTTGGTACATTAACATTCTGCATCGAGATGGACAACTCTTTCTCCAAAATCTCAGAACGTATTGATTCACACTGTTTTGCACCTATACTTTGTGGAAATAGTTTTATAGCATCCTCGCAAATACCCAAAACATCCTCCAAAGTTCTCCCTTTTATAGATTCCGTCTCCATCATCTGTTCCCTAACAATAGTTTCCGCCTGCATTGCCATCACCAATGCAACCAAAGGATTATTGATATTATTATTTTTAAGATTATCTAAATTTTCTAAATATTCATTAAGATTATCAGAAATATCATATTCCAATTTTATTTTATTCAACTTATTATATAAAGCAGCATCTATATAATCATTTTCCTCATCAAATTCAATAAGCTGCTTGTACAGATTCAGAGCCTTTTCTTTTATATTATCGTATGATTTATAATAATTTATAATAAAATGCGTGACATAATCATAAAGTGTAGGCTCGTAGATGTAATCTATTTTCTCGTCATTATAATCATTGATAGAAAGTATTTCCTGATATGATTCCGCAGAAGCTTTTTTCAATGATTCATCATTTTCTAAAGATTTATTAAGATAAAATTCAATAGTGTTTTCAAAAGTCTTTGCGTCCCAAAATTCCATGCCCAACTCATCACTGTTGACCGTTGTCTGTTGTCTGTTGACTTTAAAGAAATTATCGTTGTAATAAAATTCGTAAAGAGAAGCGATGGCAAGGTTAAAAATCGACTTTTCAGGTTCTTGGAGTCTGCCGATGTTTTCCTCAGCAAATTGTATTGAGGTCTCTATAGGATTCTCGTCTTTCTGATTTATTATTTTAAATCTATACAGATATGATTTCAGCAATTCTTTTTGGTTATTGTCATTGATGGCTTTATGTTCTATTTTGTCAAGAAAGGTTTCCGCGGATTCAGGAAGATTGTTTTCTAAATTTTCATTAACATCTTTCCATAAATCATTATACGATTGAGCGTTAAGATTAAAAAAGAATGATAACGACAACAATATTAATAAAAAATTGGTCTTCATATCTGATAGATTTTATTGATAAAAAGTATCAAATATGAGACCAATTTCTCATTTATTAAGAAGTTATCCTATAACGATATTGATAATTTTCTTAGGAACGACAACCACTTTCTTAATGCTCTTATCGCCTACCCATTTTGCTGCTTCAGGAGTTTCAACGACGATTTTTTCTATTTCGGCTGGACTCAAAGTAATAGGAAGTTCCAAGTCGAAACGTTTCTTGCCGTTGATAGAAACAGGATATGTGAAGTTATTTTCAACCACATAACTCTCAACGAATTCAGGGAATTTCTGCATTACGACGCTGTCTTCGTGTCCAAGTTGATGCCACAACTCTTCTGCGAGGTGAGGTGCGTAAGGAGAGACCATGATAGCGAGAGGCTCAAGTATTTCGCGTTTATTACATTTCAAGTCTGTCAATTCATTGACACAAATCATGAAAGCTGAAACGACGGTATTGAATGAAATACGTTCTATATCATCTTCTTCCTTCTTGATGAGTTTATGCAATGATTTCAATTCTTCTTTTGTCGCAGGTTCGTCGCTGAATGAGAACTCGTTATTTTCGTCGGTATATAATCTCCAGAATTTGCGGATGAAACGATATACACCTTCGATGCCTTGAGTATCCCAAGGTTTTGATTGTTCGAGAGGTCCGAGGAACATTTCATAAAGTCTCAATGTGTCGGCGCCATATTTTGCGACGAGGTCGTCAGGATTTTGAACATTGAATTTTGACTTAGACATCTTTTCAACTTCCCATCCGCAGACGTAAATTGGGTTGCCGTCCTTGTCATATTCGTAGATAAACTTAGAATCTTTGAGGTCGTCACGCCATTGTTTAAACTCTTCTGTATCAAGAATATCATTATGAACCATACTAATATCAACGCGTATTGGGTCGCCATAATATTCTCTTCCAGGAATATTTTTAGAGACGTAGAGACGAGGAGCTTCGAGCATTTCAATATCTTCGAAAGCAGGAACGTCTTTACCGTCGATGAGGTCTTGAATCTTTTGCTTTACCACTGTAAAATCTTCGTCAACAAGAACCTGACGGATTGGTATAAGCAACAATTTACAACCTAAGTCTTTAGCTATATTTTCGTAAGCGTCGGCAATCTTTTCGAGAGAAGACACTTTCTTGATTTCTATTATGATACCCTTTTCTTGGCAGAAGAAGTCGAATTTGCGATGTCCCACTTTGAAGTCTTTCACGAACTTAACGCCGAGTTTGTTATCTTTGATAACTTCCCAAGCCTTATATTCAGCCATTTTTTCAAAGTTGACACGATATACGAAGCTTGTACGTCCTTGAATCATACCTTGATTAATCATCTTCTTGAAAGGCTCGTCTTTGCATGTCACGCCGATGTCGAACAAGAATTTATTCCAGAAGCGGCTATAGATAAGGTGGCCTGTTCCGTGTTCAGCGCCGCCGATATAAAGGTCAACTTGTTGCCAATAGTCGTTAGCTTCTTTGCTGATGAACTCGTTATTATTTTGAGGGTCCATATAGCGGAGGTAGTAACCGCTTGATCCAGCGAAGCCAGGCATTGTATTAGTTTCGAGAGGGCAGCCTTCTTCTGTTGTCCAGTTTTTAGCGCGTGCCAATGGAGGTTCGCCTGTCTCTGTTGGTTTATACGCATCAATTGGAGGGAGTTCGAGAGGTAGTTTGCTTTCGTCGATAGCGTAAGGCATTCCGTCTTTATAATAGATTGGGAATGGCTCGCCCCAATAACGCTGACGGCTGAAGATAGCGTCGCGGAGACGGTAGTTAGTCTTGCCTTTACCGATGCCTTTTTCTTCCACTTTCTGAATCATTGTTGCGATAGCTTCTTTCACTGTGAGGCCGTTAAGGAAGTCAGAGTTAACCATTACGCCTTCTTTAGCGTCGAACGATTCTATCCATTGAGAAGCGTCTGACGGTTCTTCTCCTGGTTTAGCAACGACTTGAATTATTGGAAGTTCGAAGTGACGAGCGAAAGCGAAGTCACGGCTGTCGTGAGCAGGAACCGCCATGATAGCGCCAGTTCCGTAGCCCATAAGAACATAGTCAGCGACCCAGATTGGGATCTTAGCTCCAGTGAAAGGATTGATGCCGTAGGCTCCAGTGAAAACGCCTGAAACCTTCTTCACTTCTGCCATACGTTCACGTTCTGAGCGGTTCTTAGCCCATGTGACGTATTCTTCAACAGCAGCACGTTGTTCGTCTGTTGTGATGCTGCTAATCATTTCGTGTTCAGGAGCCAACACCATGAAACTTGCTCCGAAGAGAGTGTCGGCGCGTGTTGTGAACACTTCTATATTAATATCTTTATCGGCAATGTCGAAGAACAATGATGCGCCCATCGACTTGCCTATCCAGTTACGTTGTACTTCTTTGATTGACTCGCTCCAGTCGATTGTTTCGAGACCTTCGAGGAGACGTTCTGCATAAGCTGTTATACGGAGAAGCCATTGTTTCATGGTCTTGCGTACCACAGGGTGACCGCCACGCACTGAGAGACCGTCAGCCACTTCGTCGTTAGCGAGAACTGTTCCGAGCTCAGGACACCAGTTAACCATAGTGTCGGCGAGGTAAGCGAGACGATAGTTCATCAACACTTCCTGTTGCTCTTTTTCGCTCATGGCTTTCCATTCTTCTGATGTGAATGAGAGCGGTTTGCTACAAGCAGCATTCAAGCCTTCTGAACCTTGTTGCTCGAAAATCTTGACGAGCTCTGTGATATGAAGAGCCTTCTTAGCTTGGTTACAATAATATGAATTGAAAAGCTGGATGAAAGTCCACTGTGTCCATTTGTAATAATTAGGGTCGCTGGTGCGTACTTCGCGGTCCCAGTCGTAGCAGAAACCAATCTTATCCATTTGTTCACGATAACGATTGATGTTCTTCTCTGTTGTTATAGCTGGGTGAGTACCTGTTTGGATAGCATATTGCTCTGCAGGAAGACCGTAAGCGTCATAACCCATTGGGTGAAGGACGTTGAAACCTTTGAGACGTTTGTAACGAGCATATATGTCAGATGCAATATAACCGAGAGGGTGACCCACATGAAGACCTGCTCCTGATGGATAAGGGAACATGTCTAAGATATAAAACTTTGGCTTATTCTTGTCAATATCAACTTTATAGATATTATTGTCGCGCCAATATTCTTGCCATTTCTTTTCTACTTCATTAAAATTGTAATCCATAACTTTATTGTTTAGATAAGATTACAAAAGTACGGATTTTTTTGAAATTCAGAAATTCAAAATCTTAATTTTTTTTAGAGGTGTTAGAGAGTTAGAGGGATTAGAGGAAATAAAGTGGTGTACCTTTTTTTTTACCTCAGATAATTTTGATATTATGATATTCTGAAGTTCTGAATTTCTTTCTTGGGCGTTCCGGCTCCGCCGTCGGGCTTTCCGCTATATCTTTTTACGTCTCCAGCTTCTGCCTCCGTCTCCAGCTTCCGTCTCCAAAAGGATGCCGCTCCAATCCCTAACGCACTGGCAATAAGCATCGAGCCGTGAGCCATGAGCAAGGTCAACCGAGTTTGTTGAAACGCTTTTTTATTTCTCGCAGAGACGCAGAGAAACGCAAAGATATTATAATATGTTATGCTGACCACTAACAGCTGATAGCTAAATAAAAAAATCAGGGCCGTCATAAAAATGACAGCCCTATAATTTTAATTTTCAAACGCGACAAAAAATTATGAATTATGCATTAAGAATTATGAATTTCCTAATTCCTAACTATTCTAAAGGTTTTTCCATCAACTTCAATAAAATAGACTCCTGGATTAAATCCGTTCATGTCAACACTAACTGTTGACTGCTGACCGCTGATTGTCGCCATCTTTATACCAACAACATTATAAATATTAATTTCTTTAATGTTATTATCTGATTTTATGTATAAGACATCATCGATAGGATTTGGATATATTTCGAATTGGTTTTCATATTCATCTATTGATTCGCCGATAAGTTCAAATTCAAATGTCTCTGACATCTCCGATTCTCCGCCTTCACAAACAGAAACGACTGCGAAAGAATGTGTTCCTTCTTCATCGAAGCCCTTGATGTATGAAGTGTTGTTTGTTACATCCAATATTTCTCCATCCAAATAAATCACATATTGATTTGCGTTTCCTGCTGCGTCCCAACTCATTGTCACTTTAAAATTATAAGCATATCCAGCAGCGTCTTGTTCTACAGCGGCATTGAGATTTGTTGGTGCATCACAAGGTAACATTTCTTTTTCAAGAACAACGCTGACACTTTCCGACATTTCAGATTCGCCGTTTTCGCAATTTGTTGAAACAGCAACATTGATTGTTCCTTCTTCATCGGTTCCATAAACGCATGACGTTGTTGTGACAGTCTCATATAATTCTTCATTTACATATACATTATAAGAGACTGCGTTTTCAGCTGCATTCCATGTCAATGTTGTCTTGAAGACATAATCGAAGTTTTCCGCATTTTGTTCAACAGCAGCGTTGATGTTTGTTGGAGCATCGCAAGGCTCATCTATTTCGCCGCCTTCAATGCTTTGTATTGCTGCAAGCGCATCAATACATCCTGAGCCTCTGTAGTTATTTTTATTATCATCGAGTTTCACTGCCGTTGTTTCCAATGTCATGCTTATCTCTGCCGGTGTCAATTCCGGATTTTTCTCTAACATAAGAGCTATCACACCGGCCACGCATGGTGTAGCTTGCGAAGTGCCGTCCATAACGGTGTGTCCATTAGGATTGTTAGGGTCAGCTGACACCACACCGACACCAGGAGCACAGATGTCAGGACGGATAAGGCCCATGCCTGGATTATATGGATAATCACCGAATGATGTCTCTTGCCAAGTGAAAGGTCCGTATGAGGAGAAAGCCGCTCTTTCGTTGTTGCTGTCAACTGCGCCAACAGCTATGCAACATGACAATCCTCCGGCATTGCTTTGTTGGTCAGGGTGAATCCAAGGTGGAGGACATCCGCCTGGAACTCTAACGTTGTTTGGAACCGGAAAAGAAATCTGCAGTTGTCCGTCGTTACCCACAGCGACAGCGGCAGCCACACCGCATTGCAAGGCATTGACACAAGCGTTACGCAACATTTCTCTTACCGCCGACGATGCGAAAGGAATTCCCAACGACATACTCAAAACGTCGGCACCATTTTCTATGGCAAATTCCATTCCGGCGCTGATACTTGTAGCGCTGCCATAGCCAGTATCGTCCATGACTTTAACGCACATCAATGTGGCATTAGGAGCTATACCTGTCTGCGTTCCAGAAGTACCGTCGCCACAGACTGTTCCTGCGCAATGCGTGCCGTGACCGAACCCATCAGAAACATCATGACTGTTTTCCAATGTATTATACCCGTGATTCGGATATTCGTCGCCGCCGTCCCAAAGATGGTCAGCCAAATCTATATGGTTGTAATTGACGCCAGTATCGATGACTGCAACCAACACACCTTCGCCAGTATAACCCAAATCCCAGACCTGATTAGCTTTAACATGCGTTATATTCTGTGTCATTCCTCTTGATGATTCAACTTCTGACATCTCTTCGTCCCACAACAGATAACTCATCTTATTATATGCAATGGCTGCAACATCATTATGATTTGACAAATAACAAATCATGTCGCTGCTTGCATTACAGCTGATAGCATTAACCAACCAATGACATCTCACATCATTAATACTGCCGTTTTTCTCTTCTGCGGCGAGTATTGACAAGACATCAGACTGCGTGTTTTTAGAAAAGCTCTTCAATTCATTGACGACGATTTCTCTTTTGGTTTTTCTGTCATTTGCTTTGGAAGCAAGTCGTTTTAATTCCTGTTCATCAATTTGTGACTTCAAAATGATATTAACGCTAATCATTTCGTCGTTTTTTTGATTCAAGACTTCTTGAAGTTCAGGCTCTATAGTTTTGAAATTTTGAGCATGAATAATGTTTAACGAGAATAATGTTACGAGTAAAAGTAAGATGCTTTTTTTCATAGTTTAATTTTATTTAGTCAGCAAAGGTAATAAATACTTTCAAAAAACAATATATAGAAACAAAAAAAAGAGACCGTGGATACAGTCTCTTTTAAGTATAAACAAATAAACATTTAATCATTTTTTCTTCTAATTCCATAAGCGAGGCCCATACCTGCTAACAATAACAAGCCAGAACCTACTGGAGCTGATTGATCGCTGTTGCTGCCGTGTGAACTTGGCAACATTGGCAAGTTCCAAGCATCAACGTCACGGTATTCTTGATAGTTTGTTGTGAAGAAACCATCAGTTGACAATGTGTGTTGGCTTTCAATCTGCTGATAGACGTCTATCTGTTGCTGATAGATTTCCATTTGTTGCGACATCTCAATTTGCTGTGAGATTTCTGCTTGTTGCATATAATCTACCTGTGCAAAAGCAAGATTAAAGCCTAAAAATATGACCGCAAACAATAAAGTTAATTTTCTCATCGTATGACTATTTTTTGTGTTTTTACTTCGTTACTTGAAATATTGCGTACTATGTAAGCTGAACCTTTCAAATTACTTACATTGATTCTGTTGTTGCAGCTTTCAACATCATTGTTATAAACCACTCTACCCATCATGTCAATGATTTGAATTGTACCCTCGGCATCAATGATAAGTTCTTCTCCAATTTGGTGTGCAAATATATCACTTTTTTCAATACGTTCAACAAATTTTATAACAAATCTATTGTTATCATCATTGTTTTTTGCTGTGAACCAATATTCATCACCGAGAATCATGTTGGTTTCGATACCTGTGAATCTGTCTATCAATATTATAGCGCCAAATTTACATTCAGATTCAATGCGAATGCTATAGTTACCCATTTCCTTAGCGTCGAAGAAAAGTTCTATTTCTTGAACGTCTCTGTCGTAGCCCAAAATGCTATATTGTCTGCCATTATTCTTAACATAAAGGTCAGCGATGCTTTGGTTGAGGTTTTCAAGTTTTGAGAAGCCTCTTTCTTCTGCGCCAGAAAGCTTGATGATTACGTTGTTGCTGCCTTGTTTGCCTGAAGCGACAACATTGATGTATTCATATTTTTCGCCTCTTGATTTGCTACCAGCATTATAAGAAACTGAAGGAAATTCACCTATAGTTTCAATGAAGAAACCGTCACCTACTGGTATTATGTTATCTTCTTCTTTTGTATGTTTGATGTAAGCGCCTGTTTCTGGATCTACTGTAGCGAAACCGTTATACACATTATTCAAATTAAATTTACTCAAATCCATGTTGAATGGGAATGGGTTACCAACCAAGAAGAAGTTCTTCAATATATTTTCATCTCCAGCAGTATATGAATATGTACGATCAAATGTTTTTTCTGCATTCAATGTACCGCTGAGAGTAGCTGTTGTTGCTGTTTCGTATGAAGCAAGATAACCGCGGCCATTTACGAATTCTGTTTCGAAGTTAGCATCTATACCAGTTTCTGTTTTATGATTATCCCATTCGTCACCTGCTTTACCACCGTTATATTTATACAAGTCGTACTCGTCAGCAGTTGTAAATGCGCTAACAGAAGCATTTGTAAAAGGTGATGAGATGAACTGCCATCCAGGAACACCTTCTTTACCTTCAATTGGAGATTGGTTTACAATATCCATTTTGAATGTAGCAGCTACGTTGTCGTTGTTTAGTTTGACTTGTGCGCCATCGTTGATGATGAATGCATCACTGTCTGTGTTGATGAACACACTGTTTACTACTAAAGCAGCGTCATTGTTGATTGTCAATGTACCTTTTTCTATTGTTATTGTATTTATAACAATGTTGCCGTCTTCTATAGTAGCATTGCCGTTGATGATGACGTCGTCGGTTTCTGTTGGGACGCTACCTTTACTCCACTTACTTGCAACGTTCCATGAGCCAGTACCTGCAAATATGTTGAGAGATTGGTTTGCTGTAACAGAGAATGAAGAGGTTGTGGAAATGGTAGAACTCTGAACTAAATTATAGATAGTGATGTTATCAACAGCTAATGCGGCGTTGTCACCAGCGCCAAAGTGTCTGATAGCTACCCAAATTTTTTGGCCTTCATAATCATATATAGGAGCTGATTTCAATGCCATCTTTCGAGAATTACTATTCTTTGCAAGAGTCCATCTTTCTACTTCTGTAAACGCATTAGGATCTGTATTGCTCGTAGTTGATACAAAAACACCAAACGTTTCATCAGCATAGCTGTTTGAATTTGACATAGAACAAGCATAGAATTCAAATGTGGACAAATTAGATGGAACTATTTGCTCTGGCATCACAATCCAATGGTTTGGATCGAATCCATCATTAGTTGAATTACAATATGATTCGCTAAATATGAACCCACCTGTATTATAATTTTTATTATAACCATGTTCAGATTGCAAAGTTGAATGATACCAATTGTGATTGCCTACAGTTATATCGGTAGTCCATCCTTCTAAATCATTATCAAAAGTATAAGATTTGTTTATTATACCGTCACCGTTGCTATTTTGATACTCGGCTGTAACATCGAAGTTAAGATTGTAGTTCGATGGGATGTTGGCATCTAACTTAATAATAAATGTTGCTGTAGCTGTAGCACCTGCTGCCATAGATCCCAAGTCGTCTGTTGCATCTACAATAGTTACGTATTGGTTATCGCATGACAATGTGGCTGTTGTTGCTTCCGGTGTTGCTTCGCTACCTTTGTTAATCATTGTAGCTGTCAGCTCGACATTTTGTCCTATTGCTGCTCCCATTGTGAATGACTGAAGTACAATGCCACTACTTGCTGCAAGTGTTGTTGCTGTTATTTCTTTGCATAATTCAGATTCACCCGATGCAGTGATGCCAGATACTTGATATCTGTATTCTGTATTAGATTCAAGACCGCCGTCATAGTATGTTGTAGCTGCAGTATTTCCAATAAAGTCGCCATTTCTATAAACATTATAACGTATAGCATTATCTACTGGACTCCAGTTTAATGTTACTGAATTTTCTGAAGTATTAGCAGTTAAGTTCTTAGGAGCGTTAGGGTCATTTTTGACCACTATTGATAATGGTAGTTCCCATGAAGTATATGGTGAATACACATATTTCACTGTAGCGATGAAATTGATTACATGATTATGTGGGGCTTCTGGATTGACAGCAAAGGTAAAAGTCTTGAGTATTTCCTGATTAGGAGACATTACAGCATTATATGCAGTTGCTGTAGTGATTTCCACATACTCATCATCGCTCGATAATGTTATTTCAATTCTTGTTTCATGTTCTTTTTTACCATCGTTTATGAAAGTGATGTCAAGATTTACTGCGCTTCCGTCAGCATAAACGACTTCTGGAGTAAATTCTTTAATTGCTGTACTATAATCTTTTTGTAATGTTGTTGCGCAGACTTCATCGCTATGTTCATGTTCGCAACCGCTGTTGATACCAGTGACAGTGTAGCAATATTCTGTCATGTGTGTGAGATTGTTGTCGGTATATTCGTTAGTTGTTACGTTAGCAATCTTTGCACCGTCACGATAGACGTTATAGCTTTGAGCGTCTTTAAGAGCATCCCATTTCAAAGATATGCTTTCAGCTGTACAATTAGTAACTTCCAAACCTGTTGGAGCACCAAGGTCTATAGGGTTGATAATAGCGATGTTGAAATAATTTTCGTCAGTATCATCGTATGATGGGATATGATGATAGTTGATGATTATATTTGAAAGTTCTATATCGTCAATGTTTAAAGCTTCAACAGCCCATCCGTTGTCTACTGCGCCCCATTCATCTTCAGTGAAGAAGTGACGTATTGCTACATAGATTTCTTTGCCTTCATATTGGCTTAAATCTACAGTATATTTAACCCATGAAGTAGCTTGTTCTTCAGTGATAGTCCATTCTTGAATTGTCTCGAAACCTGCGACTTTACTTGTTTCAGATACTGCCACACCAAAATGTTCTGGATAAAACTCATTTCTGTGTGCACGTGCATAGAAACTTACTTTACTATCTGCAGTTATTTTCACCTTATTAGGAGAGACAACATAATTGTCGATAGGATGGTCGTAATTCATGTGCATACCTTTCGTTATCAGAGTTTCGCTTGAGATATGTCCTGATCCAGAATGAGAGTTTATAATATCTTTTCCGTGGTCAAGGGTTTCTGAGCTATGCCACCATGGTGATGAGATGTCATTGTTGGCAGCATCGAAGGATGTCCAGCCTTCCATGTCTGATTCAAATTCATAAACAAAACTTAATGGGTTGTTGTTTACGGAGAATGTCTCAAGGAAGAGGTCGAGGAGATAGCCGTCTTTGGCGTTTTCTTTTGCTGCTATGGTGAAATTAGCTGTTGCAGTCTCATTAACTCCAAGTGGTCCTATTGTAGCATTGTCGTCGATGATGGTGACGTGATCCAAACTGCCTGTTGTGGCTGATAATGTTATTTCAGTGTCGTTTAATGTAGGTGCAGTTCCATTATTTTGCATTGTGACAGAAATATTCACATTGCCATCTTCAGGTTTAATGTTGCTTGTGTTACATGATTTGAATACAATGTTAGGAAGAGCTACCACTTTTACAGTGAAATTATCTTTCAATGAAAGTGTTCCGTCTGTAGTTGTCAATGTCACATTTATTGAGTGGTCGTTAGGAGTTTGTGAATTAACATTGATTTTGAATGAACTTTCTTTAACACCTTGTGCTGCTATATTGCCTAATGTAATAGTATTGCTTCCAACGAGTGTTACGTAAGGGTCGTCGTTTAATGATATTGTGTAGGTGACATTTGCAGAACTTGCTCCTTTACCATAATTTTTGAAGCTTAAGTTAATTTGCTTGTTATCGCCTTGTGTTATAACATCAGGTGAGAAAGAATGAAGTTTTATATATGATGTTGTTTCACCTTCTGTGGTGGCTTCTACAGCTGCCTTAGCATCAACGCGACCAGCACCAACGCTATTGTTTTTTGTTTCTGGTTTCTCAGCTGCTGTTGTCTCGATAATTTCAGTTATCTGAGCAGGTGTCAAAGAATGATTTTTCTCTAACATAAGAGCTATCACACCAGCCACACATGGTGTTGCTTGTGATGTTCCGCTCATTATTTGATATTTGTCATTTTTTGTATGGTTCAAAGAATAAACCTGATCACCAGGAGCTGAGATGTCAGGACGTATAAGACCTATCATAGAAGTGTTTCCGTCTTTGTCTTCTACAAGACCGCGTACCAACCACATTCTTAATCCATTGCTTGGGTTGTTCTCAAGTTCGAAACCATTCCATTCTTTACCATCTTCTGAGAAATAGCGGCTGTCGATATTATTGTTGCTATTCATGCTGTAAGCTGCTTCGTAGCCTTTGAATACTAACCAAAGGCTTTTGCTTGGGTCTATATCTACCTGTTTACTTAATGTGACATCATTCCATTGTGACTTTGCTAATGTGACGTTTTCTTCGCTATATAATAATGTCTGTGGAGCGTTGTCACCACCTTGATATACATAGATGCTGATGGTTGGATTAGCATCAGTACCATATACCGAAACAGTTTTAATAGCTGAATATGTCCTTAACATATTTGGTGTATATCTTACTGCCCAATAGAAAGGAGTGTTGGCATAATGCTTGTATCCGTAGTCATTGTTTGAATATGTGCAGTAATGTAACCATTTGCTATATTGGTAATCGTTATATTTTGTGTCTTGCCATGTTGATGGTCCTCTTGATGATGATTCTGATAAATCGTATGCGCCAACACATACAACACTTGAAAGTCCTCCTTCTAATGTCTGGTCAGGATTTCTCCATGGTGAAGGACATGCTGCCGGGTAGTCAACATTGTCAGGTGCACCGTAGTTATTGCCGTCATTGCCTGCTGCAGCACATGTTATGACGCCAACTCTCAATACATTGTCAAATGTCTCTCGTATTATCTCTTTCTGTGCTATGCTTAATTGGCTGTTCTTGAAACCATTTGAAATGCTTAAGATGTCAGCTCCATTGTTGATGGCAAACTGAACACCGCTTATCATATTATCGACGCTTCCACCACCTGCTCTGTTGATAGTCTTTACTGTCATCAACAAAGCATCTGGAGCTACACCTGCTGTCTGTCCTGAAGTACCATCAGCGCAGATAATACCAGCGCAGTGTGTACCATGACCATTATCGTCGATGATGTTAGAATTGTTTGCAACAAAATTCCATCCGTTTACTATTTCGCCATTTTCCTCTCCTTCCCAAAGATGGTTCTTGATGTCGGTGTGATAGATGTTTGTTCCTGAGTCTAATACTGCTACAATAACATTTTTACCTGTATAGCCTTGACTCCATACTTCATGGGCTTTGACTGCTGTGACATGTGGATATGGATAGCCTCCTCTTGTAGCTTCTGCCATCTCTTTCATTTCTTGTTCCGAAATAATCTGAACTTCATTGTTGTAACTGATAACCTTGATGTCGGGATGTGTCGATAATTGATATATCACATCGCGTGTGGTTTTACAGCTGATGGCATTGACAATCCATAAGGCGTTGATGTCTTTAACATTGCCACTTGCTTCTTCTGCTTGAAGTATAGCCATGACATCGGCTTGTCCTTTTGCAGCGAATTTCTTGAGCTCGCTCACAACAATTTCTCTCTTGTGTGATTTGTTGTCCGCCTTAGCTGCTTTTGACTCTAATTCTTTTGTGTTAATCTGCGATTTCAATATGATACTTATGTCAATCATATCATCGCTTTTTTTGTTTAAGACTTCTTGAAGTTCTTGTTCTATAGCATTAAGATTCTGGGAAAATCCGACATTACAGAACAACAATAAGGTCAATAACCACCATAATTTTTTCTTCATAAAATAAAAAATTAAAATTAAAAATAAAAAAATTAAAATAATTTGCAAATATAAATATATTTTTACAACATATATATCAAATTGTTAACATTTTTTAACAATAAATTTATGCATATTGGATGGCGCAAAAAACTTACCTTTCTTCATCAAATAAATCAATATATAAGCCCGAAAATTGGGAAATAATTTATACTTTTGTACTAAATCGTTATTTTTATTGTTTTAAAGCATAAATCAAGAAAATCATGTTGAACAACAAACATAGTTCGGACTTATATGCGAAGAAAAAAAGATGGAAAGTCGCTCTGTCAATAATTGCCGTTGTGATAGTGACTCTTTCTATGTATTATACGAATAATCTTGTCAAAAGATTTGGGTTACAAGAACAAAGACAGATGACTATGTGGGCGGAAGCTGTTCAGACTCATGCCGAATTGATGAATTACACAGAAGTGTTTTTCAACGAAGTAAGCATGCAGGAAAGCAAGCGTGTCGAGCTTCTTGCGATGGCATATCGTCGTTTTCTTGCGGCCTCGTCAGACGAAAACATCAGCGTTTATCTCGACATCATACAAAGCAATATCAGTATTCCTGTCGTCATCACCGATTCAGACAACAACATCACTCTTTCGATAAATCTTCCTAAGAAGCATCAAGACAAAGAGATTTTCGATGCGGAGATGCGAAACGACTTCAGCATTTATCCTCCGATAAAAATCGACATTTACGGGAAAGAATCGTCGTTATATTACAACGAGTCGCTCATCTACACAGAATTGCGCAATGTTCTTGACGATATGTTCACCTTTTTCATCAACGACGTCGCCGACAATGCTGCTGGCGTTCCTGTCATAATATTAAATCAGGACAGAAGTCATATACTTAGCTTCGGCAACCTCGACGAGAGCAATATGAGCAACAGCGATTATGTACAGAAACAGATCGACATCATGAGTTCGGAGAATATGCCTATAGAAGTGAATTATCTTGACGGCGAGAAGGCATACATTTACTATCGCAGTTCCGATTTGCTCCGTATAGTTCGCTACTTCCCTATCATTCAGATTCTCGTATTCATTTTCTTCATCATAGTGGCTTATCTTTTATTCAGTTACGCTCGTCGTTCGGAGCAGAATCAAGTGTGGGCTGGCATGGCGAAAGAGACCGCCCATCAGATTGGCACGCCGCTCACCTCTCTCATGGGCTGGATTGAGCTGCTCAAAATGCAAGACACGCCTTTCATCGGCACGACAGAAATGGAGAAAGACATCGACAGAATGAAGACAATAACAGAGCGTTTTTCCAAGATAGGCTCCATCCCTACATTGGAAGCCCATGATGTGACAGCCGCCGTCAACGACACCATGAACTATCTGAAACGCAGATTCTCAAACAACAAATTCGAGTTCGACATCAAGATTCCTAACAGAGAACTCGTCGTTCCTCTCGATGCAGCTCTCTTCAGCTGGGTACTCGAAAATCTTACCAAAAACGCCCTCGACGCAATGGAAGATCACGGCAAACTGACCGTCGAGATGACCGAAGACGCAGAGAATATCTACATAGATGTCACCGACACAGGAAAAGGCATGCAACGCTCCGCATACAAACAAATCTTCCAGCCTGGCTACACAAGCAAGAAAAGAGGATGGGGACTCGGACTATCATTAGCAAGACGCATTATAGAAGATTATCATAAAGGAAAAATATTTGTCAAAAACTCCATTGTAGGACAAGGCACAACATTCAGGATTGCTTTGAAAAAGACTACAAGTCAACAAGACTACAAGACTACAAGAAACTAATCATCACTAAATTACTACATTACCACATTACTTCATCACCACATTAACTCCAAAAAAATGAAAACAGAAGTGTTTAAGAATGAAAAGATTGAGATGTTGAATAGGTTTGTGCAAAACACTGATGTTCATATCTTTCTCACAGGAAAAGCT
>JAZQVL010000016.1:0-25074 GCA_045631805.1 Bacteroidales bacterium
AAACTTGTTGTCTTGTTGTCTTGTAGTCTTGTGGTCTTTTTTCTTATCTTTGCGACTATGAGAATACTTGTGGTTTTTATATTATTAGCCTTCGGCTTAGCGACCGAGGTTAAGACGCAAAGACTCAATGACGCAAAGACACAAAGTGAAGACTCTGCGTCTCTGTGTCTCTGCGACTCTGCGTCTTACTACGAATCCCAGATTCGTAAAGCAGATTCTCTCTATAAAAACTACCTCCCGCAATCGAACTTCGAAGAAGTAAAAGTCGCGATGGAGTTTTTTGATAGCCTTAATAGCTGTCAGTCATCCGCTGTCAGCCGTCACCAATCCAAGTTTAGTAAATTGTATGGTTTAAAGCCTAACCTAATAGACACATTGACTTATAGACTTATCAACTTCAACTGCGCTAAAGCGCACTACTACCACGCTGTGGGCTTGACTGAGCGTGACGACATTGTAGGAGCCTGCGAGCATTATCTCATTACTTTGGAGAAAATGGAAGATTTGATGACGAAAGACAAAAGTCTAAGGAAGAAAGATAAAAGGCTAAAGGCTAAAGTTGATAATCCGGAGGAGTATGAAAAGATAAGGTTTATAGCGTTGATATATACAAGATTAGGAGAATTATTCTACAACGAGAACTATTGCGACCTCGCTATCATAAAATACAGGAAAGCGTTGAAATATGATTTGTTGCTCAAACAAACAAGTTTTGTGGCAAATACATACAAATGTTTAGGTAACTCTTATCAACTTGCCAATAAACTTGATAGTGCCTTATATTATTATAATGAATCTTTAAAGTGCAATTCGAATTTGCCAAATAAATTGGATGTAGAAAAAAGCATTGTACAAATTTTGTTTTATAAAGGAGAAAGAGATAGCGCATATAGATTGATAAATAATAATCTTGATAAGTTGGAAGGCTATGCTGCAAAATATTCATATTATCAAATCTTGGGAGAGATGTACCATAGCGACAATTTATACGATTCTGCAATCAAATATCTCAATTTGTCAATGTGTGCAACCAATAAACATACGATATTAGCTACTTCAAACATTCTTACTACAATTTACGATTCAATGGGAAATATGGATCTTAAATTTTTCTATGATAGTATTTCTCTTTCCATTTTAAATAGTAATCATAACAAAAGTATCCACACGGCCAAACTACAGAATGTATATTCAGAGTATGCAAATAGAAAACAAGTCAGAGAAATTGAGAAACAAAAAATAGAATCGAGAAAACATTTCGTTAAATATTTGATAACGGCATTGTTTTTTACCATAGTCCTTGTGTGTATTATCTTCGTTTTACGATACAAGTATAGAAAAGATAAGGTATTTTATGATGAAAAAATATTTAATATGAATTCTGAAATTAGTGAAAAGAATGTAGAGATAGAGAACAGCAATCAAAAGATTTCAGAGATAAATAGCGAGTTGGAAAATCTAACAAAAAAATATGACAAGCTAAGCAACGATTATATCAGCAATAAGAAGGAACTTGAAAAAACTTTGTCGAGAAAAGTTACTAAAAATGATATAAAGAATTTCTGTAATTGTGAAAATAGCAAGAAAATACTTGCCAATATAGATAATATTAAGAATAGCAATCTTAAAATTAATAATCTTGCAGCATTGACAAACAAAGAATTAAGACAACTTCTCGATGATGCTGATATCTGCTTATATGATTTTACTGCTGTAATAACCAATAAGTATCCAAAGTTGAATGATGAAGATTTATATTGCATTTGTCTGCTTCTTTTAAACATTAAAGGACCTACAATTGCAGCTTTATTGGGAAAAGAGTATAATAGCGTCTGGAGCAGAATTAAGAAAATATATTCTATAATAGGAATAAATTCGAAAGAAAATTTACACAAGATTTTTTATTAATATACTGATAATAAATATATTTAAAACTTGATTTTTTGTGATATGAGTTTTTTATGACAGAATAGCAAGATTATCTAAATTTGCTATTCAAATAAACTATCAACAAAAATCAATAAAAAATGAAAAAAGTTATTATCAGTGTAATGATGCTTCTTGTAGCATTGAATGTTGTGGAAGCGAAACAAAACAATGATGGAATTAATATTTCATCTATTCATAGTGGAACTCAAAATGCTTCTACTAATCGTCACCAATCCATCTCGGCTGACATTACCGGAAACACCTTAACTATCACCTTTAACGAAAATGTGGGAATAGCTCACATTGTTGTTAAGGATTCCAACGGTGTTTATATCGACAGAGAGAATGTCTTCTCAACACCAGATTACGCTACATTCTTTATTAATGATGCTGGCTATTACAGAATAGACATCACATTAAGCAATGGTGAGCAGTATTATGGATATTTCAGAGTTGAAAATTGAAAAATGGCTGTTGTTTAACAGCAAAAAATCAAGTTATTAATCTAAAATTTAAAAATTATGTTAAAACAAAAAAAATTATCTTAATCGCCATGTTTATTTTTATGGCATCCGCTATGTTTTCATCATGTTCAAAAGAAGAATTAAATGATGAAATTTTAACCGAAAACAATGTCAATCGTTCTGATGTATTGTACAACTTTGAATTGGGAAGTGACACTATTGCAGAAGTAATGCCTCCAATATTAACGTCAAATTTGCCAATATTCCCTTTTGAAGTATTATACGTAGTATGTAAAGAATATGAATCTGTTGAAGATGGTACTAGTTCAAAAAGTACATACAAGAATAGACATATTTTATCATATAGTAAAAATGAATATGCAGAATCAAGATTGATAGATTTGTATCCAGACAAAGCATATCCAGGTATTGTTGAAGATTCAGAGAATTTTTATGATTCTGTTGTAAATGTGTATAATTCTTATCCATATTTTGAGTCATCTAGTAACGTAAGGAGTGAATATGTTATAGATGAAAAACCAGAAGAAGAGTTGAAATACATTTCGGATGAAAATGAGATGGAAATCTTAAACATGACAGAACAAGAAATAATTAGATTTAAAGCTATGATTGATATAGCAAGAATGGAAAATTTTGCAACTCTTAATGATATATTTAAAGCGTCTGGCAATTCAATGATGTTGACAGAGAAAGTCGATTGGTTGTTTTGGGGTATGATTGCTGCTATTGTTGATCTTGGCGCTTATGTATATAATAGAGCACTTTTATGTGCTGAAAGAGCAAATTCAAAATCATTAGCATATTATGGGGAATATAATTCTAATCAAGGAATGAATATTGTACGTTCTGGCACAAAAGGAGACGCATTTAGACATATATTTGTAAATGTAATGTTAAGGTATGACTTATCAAGAACTTTGGCATATTTAATTATGGATGTATATTATGAGAATGCTAATCAAAATTATCCATGTGACCAATATATGGATTGGCATAATAATTATGTAGGAAGAGTGACAAAATATTCAGCTTTTAAAACTGGTACAAATTGGGAAACATGGGGCGTTAATGTGAAAAACTATGTTAACAATAGCAGCAATGGTGTATTCAAAAATTGGACAACATCAACATCTAAAAGAATTGTTAAAAAAGAAGAAAAAGAAGTCAATGACAACAAATATATATTTATTAGTTATTAAATAGTAATTACATGAAAAGAACATTAATAATTTTTGCATCTATTTTATTTCTAACCTTTACATCTTGTATTGGTGATAGTGGCAGGGAATTTCTTACATATTTTTGTTTTTACAATGACCTTGATGTCAATGATAGCATTTTCGTAGAATATAAATCTACAGAAACTAATAATGTATCATTGTACACTGTAAAATATCATGAAGAGTGTGATGTTTATACAGGTTCATATTTGGGAAATACTTTGGATAAATTTCCTCCAGATGACTTCGTTTTTGACAAGCTGAACAATTTTACAATTTATCGATACAAAGATAATAACATTCAATATTTGTCAAAAGAATATTATGACGAACCAGATGATTTTAAAGTAGGCAAAGATGTGTTTTTCAGTCAGCATGATGTAAAATACCAAATTATACTCACAGAAGAAATGTTTCAATAGTTAGGCTACGAGAACGAGGACGAGAGTTTAATCCAAATCTCGTCCTCGATTCTCGTTATATTAACGTGAGTTCGATATAAGAATTATTGCAGATGATGAGAAAAAAATAGCAATCCCATATACAGATTCTCTGGTTATAAAATGGGGCGATGTTGTAACAACTCCTGTTTTTGTCAAAAACAATCAGCTAGATGACAGAAGATTAAATTTGTATAAAAACATAAATTATGAGTTGTCAGAAATAGATGAGTGGAAAAACACGTTAAATATACTTTTACAGAAGACGATTTTGAAAACTAGTTCTTGATTGCTTGCTTGTAAACAAAAAAGCAAGGAATTTGTAATTCATGCAGACGTGTTTGTCATACTAAAAATCAATAGTTGTGATAGACACGTCTCATTTAATCGGTCGTTTTAAAATTTGAATATGTTTATATTAATTGTTTATGCCTAATATTATTTGTAAATTTTTATTAACTATAACAGTTACAGCGCCAACTTTCTTGTCCTTTGGATTGATAGGATTGCTAAAGAATGATGATATGTATTGTCAAACATGGCGTGATATTTTTAGAAACGGTATATGTCCTGCTGACTTTGAATGGTGGGGAATAACTTTAAGTTTTGTTTTTATGATTGTAAGTGTGTTTGGTATAAAGAACTTCCTGAAAAATAAATCACAAAGATGTAAGGAAGGTAAATCAATAAAGGTAAAGTCTTATTCAAATTTGTCACCAAGCGCTGCTGAACAGGTTGTTTCATCAATAATGCCTTGGTTGTCGATGTTTATAGACCAACATGATTACTTGGTTTTGTTCGTTTGCATATTAATTCCATGTTTTTTCATAGCATTAGCAAGTTATAATAATACCAACTATAATTTAATCTATTCAATATTGGGATATCGTTATTATGAGGTGAAGACGGATGAAAACACATATGTACTTCTTTCCGCAAAGTGCATAAAAAATAAAAATGATATTAAAAATTATGCAGAGTTAACAGATTATATGGGTTTAATAATTAACTAATAATAGAAACAAAATGAGTCAATTTTATGCATTAATGTCCGATAATACGGTAAAATATATTTCTCTTAAAGAAGAAATAGTAGATGATGTTAAAAATATATTTATAAATGGAGGGAATAAATTAAAACCTGAAGGTTTAGAAGAAGATGAATTCGATGGAAATATTGTTAGCAGAAATGGCGAGAACATTGTGTATGTTAATTATATTCTTCCAGATGATTTTCAACGTATTCCTGATAATCAGGCTGATATGTCGGATTATGATATAAATAGAGATATACCCAAAAGCATTTTCTATTACGATGATGGTAAATTCTATTTTCAGGCTTTTAATAAGAAAAATATGCTGCAACGCAAAATGGTCTTGCAAATTTGTGGAGACAATGCGTATTCCAAAATGAATAATTCAGCTTTTATTGTTGATGACAAGGTGCATGCTATATATGAAAATGGGAAATTGTATTTTCAAAGTTATACACTTGCAAATCAGATATTTTCATTGATTGATTTTGTTACAGAAGCAACAAATGGAGAAATTGACTCGTTTGGAAATATTACGGGAATAAGTGTTAATGCAAATGTTGTAAAAGATATAGCAAATGTCAAGACTCGACGACTTGTAAAATTATTGTCAAGTACAAACAATATTGCAACATTTATTGGAAAGAATGCTAAAACAAGAACAAGTTTGTTAAAGCAATATGGAATCAAAGCGCAAATTAATGCAAATAATGAATTGGAGTTGCCGACTGATAATGTTGCGGATTTAAATCGAGCATTAGAATTTCTTAATGAAGATATATTTAAAGGCGTAATAACTAATAGTCTTTATCGTTCAAATTCTAAAAAGAAAGATGATGCATAAGAACTTTTAAATTATGGTATAGTAGTTTAATGGTTCTTCTGAGGTCCTGTGTTTCAAAAAATGATAATCATCAAAGTGCCGAAGATACGACAGAAAAGAATCACGCAATTCTGTCGTGCCTACGGAACTTTGATTTTTACAAATCATTATTTTGCAGGAATTCTTTTTTTTAAAGACGCCACGGGGTGACGTCTCTACAGGAATGCTGCAATCCCAAGGAGGTTTCTTTAAAATTCTAAATTTTCACGCAAAGTCGCAAAGTAATTCTCTGCGTTGTTCAGCGTCTCTGCGAGAAGAAAATTCACTTCGGCAACTCAGCATTCTATGCTCATAGCTCGCAGCTCGGTGCTTATCGCCAATGCGTTAGGGATTGGAGCGGCATCCTTTTGGAGTGCAGCGGAAAAAGATATAGCGGAAAGCCCGACGGCGGAGCGAAGCGGAGACGGAACGCCCAAGAAAGGAATTCAGGGTTAGAGGGAATAGAGGTGCAGAGGGATTAGAGGAGTTTTTCATATCACTCCATTACTTCATTACTCCATCACTGAAAAAAAGGTTCAAAAGCCTTAGTTCAACAGCCAAAGTTCTTCTGAGGTTCTGAGGTTTTGAATTTCTTGTATCTAAAAAAAACTTGTAGTCTCGTTGTCTCGTTGTCTTGTTGACTTTTTTCTTATCTTTGCAATTATGAGAATACTTGTAGTTTTGATATTATTAGCCTTCGGCTGTCAACAGACAACAGTCAACGGACAACAGACTTCGTGCACGGTCGCTGAGGCTGTCGAAGGCACAACTGTCGGCGCTTCGACAAGCTCAGCGACCGCATTCCCAAGAACTGTTGACTGTTGTCCGTTGTCATTTGACGACAAAAATTACGACACTCAACTACGAAACATTCTCGACAACAATCTAGAAGGCTGCCTCTATCTCATCGTCACTCCTAACAATAGCGACATAGCTCAATGGGCAGACACTCTCGCCAGATTCCGCAACGAACAAGGCATCTACACAAAGGTAGTCAACATCGAAGAGATAAGTGAAAACAAACCTATTCCTTTAAGAGATTATTTCAAATATATTTATGAAAACTGGGAAATGACACCTTCAGCTATACTTCTCTTCGGCGATTACTCCACAGACGCAACACAAGGAATATGCTCTTTTTATCAGACCAATTACCACGAAAACAATATCAAATATCTCACAGACAACAAACTCGTCGATTTCGACAACGACAATCTTCCTGAAATAGTGATTGCTCGTTTGCCTGCTGCCAACGCTCAACAAGCAGAACTGATGGTTAAGAAAACTATTCGTTATGAGACTCATCCTTCAACAAATCCTGATTATTACAATCGTCCGGTGACGGCAATGGGTTTTGAAGAAGAACGCTGGTTTCAACTGTGTTCTGAAGTCATTGCCGGATATTTCGAGAAAATAGGGAAAGAACCAAACCGTCTGAATTCTATCAACACAGGTCTCCCCGACTCCGTATGGTCAACAGGAAAAAACACAAATTTGATTATAGATTATTTCGGAGAAAATGGATTGAACTATATTCCCGACAATTTGAAACATCTCACCGAATGGAACGCCAATCAAGATGATTTGAGCCGAGCCATCAACGAAGGAACGTTCATAGTACAGCATCGCGACCATGGAGTATTCCAAAACTGGAGCAACCCTTATTTTTCAAACAATGAAATCAACAAATTAGAAAATGAAGACCTCACTTTCATAATGTCAGCAAACTGTCAGACTGGAGATTTCAATTACGGTGAAGGTGATAACGACTGTTTTGCGGAAAGATTCCTAAGAACAGAAAACGGCTGCGTCGCTATTGTCGCCGCATCTCAAATATCATATTCTTTCACTAACGACACATACGTCTGGGGATTCTACGACTATCTCTGGAACGACTTCATGCCTCAGTCTGGCGAAAACACAACAAAATTCAAATATCCTGCTTTCGCTAACGCTTATGGCAAATATTTCCTTCAACAATCATCATGGGCTAATTTACTTTATAAAGAAATAACATTCAATATCTTCCATTATTTCGGCGACGCTTATCTGCAACTAAACACTGAAATGCCAAAAGAAATAAATATATATTATCCAAAAGAAATCGCTACAGATTGCAATTCATTCTTAATTAGAAAAGACGCTGATACACGTGTCGCATTTTCTATTAACGGAGAAATAATAGCTACTGCATATAACGACGACAGCCTCGTTGAAATAAGCCCATTATACAAAGAAAATAAAATCAAGGTTGTTGCGACAAAACAAGATCATTTCCGCCATGAAGGATATATTGACGTTAAAAGCAAATTGAACAGAAACGACATTAACATCTACCCTAATCCTGCAAAAGAGATTTTATTTGTCGAAGGAAAAGACATCAAACTGATAGAAGTTTATAACACTTTAGGACAGATGTTAATTAAAATTAACAATATTGAATCAAAAGAAAGAATTGATATTGATTGCAACACATTAAAAAAAGGACTCTTTCATCTTCATATCATCTATGAAGACAAAAGAGTCGGCAAATCTTTTATAGTGAAATAAACTATTCTACTTTTTCTAATTTTGTATTGTCAGCCCACTTGTCGATATTGAAAGTCAAGCTGAAACGAAGTGTGTTTTCAAGAGGATTTTGTCCTGATGTTGCTGTGTTGTTTACTGGAATCAAGTAAGAAACATCGAGTGAGAAAACATTGTAACGGAGGCCAGCACCGAGAGTTACATAACGACGGTTACCTTTCATCTGAGCTTCGTGGAAGAAACCTGTACGAACTGTAAATACATTGTTATACCAATATTCTGCGCCGAGACCTAATGTAAATTCTTTAAGTTCTTCTTTGAATCCGCCTGGAGCATCGTAGAATGATTGAATCATACCTTGAACCAGACCTACTTCGTTGTCACGTCCTGCAGCAATAACAGAGTTTCCATCAGCACCAACTGAATCAGGATAATAAACAGGAGGTGTTGGTACGAGAAGCTTATTGAAATCTACAGAAAATGCCAAAGAGTTATAATCGTCGATGTCGAGTTTCAATGTTGGACCGAAACGAAGATTTGTTGGGATGAAATCTTTATCAAGTGTTGATTCATCGTAATTCATCTTAGAACCGATATTTGTGATAGCGACACCCCATGAGAAATTAGCGCCCATATTGCTGAACCATTCAACGTCACGTGTATAATAAACTGCGATGTCAGCAGCAACAGAAATAGCTGGCTTTGAATATGTATCAATACCTTGTGTAAGATTTGAATATATGAAACGACCTGCTACAGAACCTGAGATATATTTACCTAATTTACGTGAATAAGCGACATCAACAGCCCATTCGTTTGGTGAATATGTTCCTAAATCGTCGTTATTAGCGCCTCTGTAGTTAATGTCACCGAGAGTGAAATAACGCATTGTTGCAGCTACTGTTGATTTTGAACTTACGCGTTTTGCCATTCCCAAATATGCAATATTCATATCATTAACCAATGTTCTGAGCCATGGGCTGTAGGCTAGACCTACCGAGAAATCATCTTGAATAAAAGCGTATTTTGCAGGGTTCCAGTGCATTGAATAAACATCAGGAGATGTTGAAACACCTATATCACCCATTGCAGATGATCTTGCATCAGGAGCGATGCTCATAAATGGAACCGCTGTAGAAATGACATTGTACTCTAAATTTTGTCCTAAGACCTCACCAATAGTTGCATCTGATTGCGCATTCACTTTAATGCCTGCGAAAACCATCACAAACAACAATGTAAAAATTTTAATTCTTTTCATATTTTATCTTATTCATTTAGTTACTAACGGATATTGAATTTTATTATTGCATTTTAATTATTTCTCATTAAAAAAAATGTAAAAAAATCAATTTGCAAATATAATAATTATTTAATAATTATTTTAGAATATCCAGATGTTTTTTCGTTCAGTGAATTTTTCACTGTAACATTGTAGATATACAAACCAGCAGGCAGCTTATCTCCATTATCGGAAGTGCCGTCCCAACTTATAGGATTTATCCTTGCCGTTGTACCGTAACTCGTCTCTTCTATAGTCTTAACCAACTGTCCCACAATATCATAAATCTTAATATTTATATCAATTTCATTATCTCTTTGATTATGTTCGAAAGTAAAATTAGTATTGTCTGACATTGGATTTGGATAATTAACAACATTCTTAATATCAATAATTTTTCCTTTAACCACATTAAAACTAATCGTCGTAGAACTTGAATTATTGTAAATATCCCAGACTCTGAATGTAAGAAGATGTTCTCCTTCATTCAAATTGTAAAATTTATACGTCAATGTCCCGAACTCACCTTCCGACAAAGGAGCCTCGTAAAACTGATTTAGAGAATATGTCTTGTTAGTCGCACCCGACAATGTTGCCGTTATATCATGACCGATTCCAGCAGCTGAGGTATTGATGCCATTCTCATCTTTGATATATGCTATCAAAAGAGGATTTTCGTTTGTCATTGATCCATCGGCGAATTTTTCATCGTCAATATATATCTTTATCTCCGGTCCAAATTCGTCAGGCTGCGCATCTTGATTCAGACCGCCTATGATGAAATCAGAATAAGAACCTTGCGCTTCAGCATCGTCGCTATAAGCATAAAAACTCATCAATCCTCCGCCGTAGCTGTAATTTATATCCTTAGGTAAAGTGAAATCCACATCGAATGCTCCGTCAACAACAGGCATTATCCCTGTATATATCACATTATCACGCAATTTAAATGAATAAGGAGAATCCTGATTTCCGTATGTAGTATAAGTGTTTTCCTTGTCATAAACGTTTACATGAATCTTTCCGTCAAAATCATTCATAGGATTCCCGAACATGTCTTTCACGACTCCTTTTATATTAACCTTCTGCAAAGCCTTCAATGTATCCACTTGAGTAACATCATGATTGTTTATATGCGTCAGTTCTATTTTGTTTTTAGGGAAATTAAGGCGAAGAGCCGGGTCGCCGAACAAGATATAATCACGGCAATTGTCATCACCAACCTGTTTTGCCGCCATACACACATCACCCATCGCAACAAACTCTCCTCCTTCAACATCAAACAGACGCTCATAAAATTTCTTCATCATCGTCTGATTATTAGGATTATATGTCACACGAGCAGCAGTGTACATAGCGACAGCGCCTCCGTTTTCGTTAAGGAAGACATATTCTCCCGCCGAAGTTCTTGTATGATCGTCATAACGACTAAACTCACAAGATGCGGCAATCATAAAATTAAGTTTAGGTGAATTTCTCCATGAGAAAATATCATCATTGGTAAGTATTCTTTCTTCCGACCAACCAAGTTCACCGGCATGACCAATATAATTGACAATCAACGAGCCAAGTTCCACTCTATTGGTTATGGCAGCATTACATTCTGGAGAGCGCTGACCGCTTGATGTCGCAACCTGAGGATATGCATCCAAATATATTTTGTCAAAATTAACATCATTACCCATATTATCCTTAACGATTTTTTCCAATTGTTCGGCATGCGACATATAATAATTATGGTCGTCATCGGCAACGAAAGTGATCAGCTTGCGCCAATGTCCCATTGCATCTTCATCTTTGCTCACATATCTTTCTATCTTGTCAACAACGACAGTTGCCTCATCAATAGTATTGACAGGCATTCTTCCTATCGCCACATCAGGAGCCGAAAATTCAGCCGTCATATTACCTTCATTATCATCCAAGCTCACAAAAAAATCATCGAAAACATTAGATGATGTCGTGACAGAATGTACAGATTGAAATGAAGGTATGAAGCAAACATTACCGCTTTTGTTTTTGAAATCGTATGAACAATCGCCAAAAAGAAGAACATATTTCAACCTTTTGTCTGATTTCTCATATATCATTTTGATGTAATCACGAATAGCCGCCACATCCAACGCACCGCATGAAAACTCATTATATATCTGCTCTGGAGTTACTATTTCTATAAGCAAATCGTCAATCCTTGAATGAAGCTCTTTGAGACGCTGCGCCTGAGACATAAAATCAGGATGAGTAACAATCAGATAATCAAAATCATATTTCGAATGAAGATTCTGGTTTTCTACAACTGACACAAAGTTGACACTTTTAAATCCGCCGTTGTTGAAAACGACAAACTCACTGCCACTCGCTCCATTCACAATAAAAGAAGCTACATTTGACGCCAATTGAATATTTATCCTTTCAGGCTCGAGCGGATTTGTCACATTCCACACTTGCAATGCGTTAGTTGCATTCTTAATCTCATAACGATATTTCTTCGACTCATCGTCACACTCCGGATTCCTGAAAATCATCTCATTGCCAACCATCGTCAATTCTCGCCAAGCATTTATCGTTATATAATCGAGCCAGCCAGATGATGACGAAGCGTTCTTTGTATAATTGACATCTATGACAAATTCATCTTTTGGCGCATTGAATTTAACATTGCTTGTACTTCCCTCTTTCGCATAAGCACTTGAAGATGAAATCTTTGAAAAATTAACATACGACAACCTATTTCCATTCATGCTAAATTCAAACGAGGCCGATGAAATAGTATTACGAGAAGCCATCTCTGACTTTAAATTACAATATTTATTTTTTATGACATTAGGGAATTTAAAGGAATACGACATCGTTGTTGTTGCGTCATACTTGTCGCCATACCACGTAGCTCCCATATTATTCAAATTATACAAATCATCTTCTATATGCTGATAATCAAGGAAACAAGACACAGTTTCATCCGATGTTCCGTCATACGATTCCGACATTTGGATTCTCTTTCCATCACCAGAATCAGCAGTCAGAAAAACATACGAAAAATCCGAATATGGATTCATTTCTCTTGCATATACACCGTTGTCGAATTTCCATGCGACAGGACCCTTTGCATAAAAAAGTATATAATCATTTTCATTGAATACACCATCGTTTTCCCCATGAACATATATTGGTATCTCAACCAAATCCTCATGGCGCGGTTCTTTATTTTGAAGAGGAAGCACACCTCCTCCATTATGATAAACCCTTATTTCCTTGGGATTTATTGAAGCCACTGGAAATCCCATGGATGAAAGTTCCGAATATGAAATCTTATATATACCTGCTGACGACAACGACATCTTATACCATCTGCCAGTTGAAAGCACAGAATTCTCAACATAGGTCTTCCTAATTTTCTTCTCCGACTGTTTCAAACAATACGACACATTACATGAAAGAATACGCATTATCGTGTCATTGTTTTTATAAAACGGGGAAAGAGAAAAATAAATATTTGAATTGTCACGAGAATTTAAAATTGAATAAGTATAATAAGGTATAACATCGATGGCATCCGAAAGAAGTCCGAGTTCATTTTGCGGAACAGGCTCCGAATTTATTATCTCAACATCAAAATCCGCATCAACTTCGTCATCCCACACAGGAATCATTTGAAAAAAATAAGGCTGCTGATTGTCGAATTTATTCTTATAAAATGCGCCATCAAACGACATACGAAACAATGTATCATTATTGAAATTATATTTTTCCATTTCATTCCATTTGAAATCGACAGAAAATGAATCTTTCGTCTGCGCTTTTATGAAATTATTAGAAAATGAAGCAAAGAATACCAATATATAAACTAATGTTTTACAAGCACTTATTTTTATCATAAAATAAATATTAAATAAAAAAACTAAAACTAAATTTTGAACGAAGATAAGCTTTTTTTATTGTCGGAAAACATTTGAAAAAAAAATAATATTTTTTCAGTTTTATTCAAAAAAAATTCGTAAAATTGCACTCTAATTTCCGAGAGGAAATTTTATTGTATTACAAACAATAATTTTGTGTATTTCATAGTTTTGAATAAGTAAAAATTAAATAATAATGCGTAAGAAAAATTGTATTAAATCATTACTTGCAGCTTTATGTGTAAGTTTATTGCTCGTTTCTTGTAACAAAGAACAGAGTGCATCACGTACAACAGGATGGAATTACAACGACCCTGAAAACGGCGGTTTCTATGTTGTAGAATCACCAATGCAAATAACAGGTCCTGGTCTTGTCGCAATAGAAGGCGGTACATTTACTATGGGAGCAACAACTGAAAATCCATATTACGAATGGAACAACAATTCAAGACAAGTTACAGTGTCATCATTCTACATGGACCAAACAGAAGTTAGTAACTTAGACTACCTCGAATACATTCATTGGCTTAAAAGAGTCTATGGCTCAGATTATCCAGAAATGGTCAACAGAGCTCTTCCTGACACATTGGTATGGCGTACATCATTGACATACAACGAACCTATGGTTGAAATCTATTTCCGCCACCCTGCTTATAGAGATTACCCTGTTGTCGGTGTTACCTGGTTACAAGCCAACGAATATGCTTTATGGCGTTCAGACCGCGTTAACGAAAAATTGTTAGTTGATGCCGGCGCTTTATCATACAACAACAGCCAAAACAAAGACAATTTCTTCAGCACTGACGCTTACTTAGCTGGTTCTTATGTTAGCACAATAAATAATGCTACAGATATAACAATGTCAGGCGAATTAGCCAACAATGAATTAACCACAGACAGCCTTGTTGGAAATTCAGAAAATTTCGTAAACCAAACAGAAAACTTAAAGATGGAAGATGGCATCATCCTTCCTAAATATAGACTCCCTACAGAAGCAGAATGGGAATATGCAGCTTTAGGTCTCATCGGTAATACACAAAACGGCAACGTCATGGAACGCAAAATTTATCCATGGAATACCGACGGCTTAAGATCAAACGTTTACTCATACGAAGGCAGCTTCATTGCTAACTTCAAGAGAGGTAAAGGTGACTACATGGGCGTCGCCAGCAGCTTGAACGACGGTTCTGTATTCCCAGCTCCAGTAGCTGCTTACTGGCCAAACGATTACGGTTTGTTCAATATGGCAGGTAACGTTTCTGAATGGGTTCTCGACGTTTATCGTCCTCTTTCATACGAAGACTTCAACGACTATAACCCATATCGTGGCGATTTCTTCGCAGTTAACAACATCCCTGATTCATTGTTAAGCAACGAAAACATGAACGATTCAATCAGAAAAATACTTCATAAAACATACAACTTAAACTATAAAGACGGTGACTATATGTCAATTATCGATTATAAACAAAGTCCAGAGCCAGAAAAAGCAGCAAATTCATACACTTCTGCTATGTATGATTATGGTAAAACAACTTTGATTTCAGACAAAGCTCGCGTTTACAAAGGCGGTTCTTGGGCTGATGGTCCTTACTACTTGAGTCCTTCTATACGTCGTTTCATGAACGAAGACGAAAGTTCATCAACAGTTGGTTTCAGATGCGCAATGAATAAAATTGGCAACGCATTAGCTAGATAAAAATTCATTCATAATAATGTAAGCCGTCATAATTAAGACGGCTTTTTTTTTGACAATGAAAACATTAGATAAAATATATCAATATTATTCTGAAAAATATCTTGTATCTACCGATAGTCGCAAGATTGAAGAAGGATGCGTTTTCGTAGCTCTAAAAGGAGAACACTTCGACGGCAACGACTTCGCATATCAAGTGGCAGAAGAAAATATTGCTGCATGCGTCATCGCCGACAGAAAGGGCCTTCCTCATCATGAACGATTATTTATTGTGGATGACAGCTTGACAACTCTTCAGGAACTTGCAAAACTCCATAGAGAAAAATGCAACATTCCAATTATTGGAATTACTGGAACTAACGGAAAGACAACAACTAAGGAATTGACAGCCGCTGTACTTTCCAAAAAATTCAATCTCATATATACACAAGGTAATTTCAATAATCATCTCGGATTGCCGCTTACTATATTACGCATAAAACCAGATACAGAAATGGCTGTCGTTGAAATGGGAGCCAACCACCAAAACGAAATAGCTCAGCTATGCACAATCGCCAATCCTGACTTTGGAATTATCACAAACATAGGCAAAGCTCATCTCGAAGGATTCGGCAGCTTCGAAGGAGTTGTGAAAACAAAAAATGAATTATACGATTTTATAAGAAATAAAAAAGGCAAATTGTTCGTAAACTACGACAATGAACTATTGATGAGCCTCTCCGAAAACATTGATTCTCAAACTTACGGAAAAAACATCAATGCCGACATCAATGCTGAAATAATTTCATCCAATCCTTATCTGAACATAAAATGGGATGATAATGAAATAAAAACTAACTTGGTTGGAGACTACAATTTTGAAAATGTAATGGCTGCAATAGCTGTGGGTTGCTATTTCAACATCGACAAAAAATCAATCATTGAAGCCTTAGAAAACTACTCCCCTACCAACAACCGCTCGCAGTTCATAAAAAGCGATAAAAATGAAATAGTGATGGACGCTTACAACGCCAACCCTGTAAGCATGCATCATGCAATCAAAAATTTCAGAAATATCAGCAATGAAAACACCTTATTAATATTAGGTGATATGCGAGAACTCGGCAACAATTCAGAAAAAGAACATAAAAACATCATCAGTCTCATCAATGAGCTTCATTTTGAAAACGTAATATTAGTCGGAAATGAATTTAAAAAAGTCGCCGACTCTTGTTTCAAGACATTTACAAATGTAGAGGAATTGATGGATTACATAAACAACAACGAAATTTCCGGAAAGAAAATTCTAATCAAAGGTTCTAACGGCATACATTTGGAAAAAATTATCAATCTTTTGTAGTTATGAGAGATTTTAAAGTAATAGGTCTGATGTCAGGAAGTTCGCTCGACGGCGTTGACATTGCTTATGTCAATTTCAGCCACGACAACAAAAAATGGTTTTTTCAAATCGTGGAAGCCGGCAATGTCCCTTATTCTGAATATTGGAAAGAACAGCTAAGTTCTGCTTTCAACAAAGATAAAGAAGAACTCAAAGAACTTGATATTGAATACGGTAAATATTTAGGTACCATAACAAAAAAATTCATCAAGAAATATGAGATGGAACCTAAACTTATCGCCTCTCATGGACATACTATTTTTCATCGACCAGAAGAAGGATTCACGCTACAAATCGGAGACGGACAACAAATAGCAAATGAAACAGGAATAATGACAATCAACGACTTCAGAACAGAAGACGTTGAAAAAGGTGGTCAAGGCGCTCCTCTCGTCCCTATTGGCGACCGTCATCTTTTCGCTGAATATCCGATATGCCTTAACATCGGCGGAATAGCAAATGTTTCTTACGAACTTGACAACCAACGTATTGCTTACGACATTTGCATGGCGAATCAATTGCTTAATTATCTCGCAGGAAAATTAGGCTACGATTACGATAACAATGGAAATTTTGCAAAACAAGGCAAAATAAACCAAGAATTGTTAAACTTATTAAACGAAAATCATTACTATAATCAAAAACCTCCTAAATCATTAGGAAGAGAATTCTTTGAAAACGAACAACATAAAATTATCGACAACTCTAATTTGTCTGTAAATGACTTGTTGGCAACAGCAACAGAACATGTTGCATATCAGATTATTAAAGCAACAAATGAATTAGAGTCAAGCAAGATGCTCATCACTGGCGGCGGAGCTAAGAACCAATATCTTATCGAAAGAATAAAAAGTCTAAGCAAACATGAAATCATTATTCCTGAAACAATGATTATCGACTATAAAGAAGCTTTGATTTTCGCATTCCTCGCCGCATTAAAAATGGAAGGCAAAATAAACGTCCTTTCTTCTGTTACAGGAGCTTCGTCAGATAGCTCAAGCGGAAAAATTTGGAAACCTATATAATATTAAAAACAAAAAAAAGTTAAATAATAAAAAAAATAAACGTATGAATTTATTAAGCATTATTCTTCAGGTCACTGGCGACCTTATCAACTCTCCTGAAGCAGAAGAGATTAAATTGTCATTATGGGAATTAGCAAAAGAAGGTGGTATAATTATGCTCGTATTAGCTGTTTTTTCAATAATAGCAATTTATATCTTTACAGAAAGATTCATGACAATCAACAAAGCATCTAAAAAAGATGACAACTTCATGGACAACATTCGTAACTATATGATTGAAGGCAAATTGGAAGAAGCCAAAATTTTGTGTAAAGAAAAAGACACTCCTATTTCAAGAATGATCGAAAAGGGAATCTCACGTATTGGCAAACCTCTTAACGACATTCAAACAGCTATAGAAAACGTAGGTAATCTTGAAGTCAGCAAATTAGAAAAAGGCGTCGCACTAATAGGCATGATTTCTGGCGCAGCTCCTATGCTCGGATTCCTCGGAACTGTAACAGGTATGATCCGCGCATTCTACGACATGTCAATGGCTGGTAATAATATTGATATTGAACTTCTTTCAGCTGGTATCTACGAAGCTATGGTTACAACAGTAGGCGGCCTCGTCGTTGGCATCATCGCTTTTATCCTTTACAACATCATCGTTTCTAAAATAGATAATGTCGTTAACTTACTCGAAAGCAAGAGCATCGAATTCATGGACGTATTAAACGAACCTGCATAATTCTATTCATAATACACAAAACACAATTATGAATTTTGAATTATGAATTAAACCAAGAATACTATGGCAATAAAATCAAGAAATAAAAGAAAAATAGACTTCAATTCGTCTTCTATGTCGGATTTGGTCTTTCTCTTATTGATTTTCTTCATGTTAACTTCAACATTGGTAGCTCCTAATGCTATCAAACTATTGCTTCCATCAAGCAATAGCAAAACAATGTCGAAACAGACAATAACAGTTTATGTTGATGACAAAAATCAATACTATCTTGGAGAAAAACCTATCAGCGAAACTCAGTTACAAACTGAAATCAATGCGGCATTAGCTGGACAAATTGAAGGCACTGTCGTAATACGTTCCGACAAAAGTGTTGCTGTTCAACATATTGTCAACATCATCGACGCTGTTAATGAAATAAATAAAGATACTGATAATAAACATAAAGTTTTATTAGCAACATCAAATAAAAAATGACAAACAAAAACAAGAATAAAATATACGGAATAATTGGCACTGTTGTCTTTCACGCAATAGTTCTTGTTTTGCTATTCACTTTATGTTTCAGGACTCCTCTCCCACTTCCTGGTGAAGCCGGCGTTGAAGTCAATTTAGGAATGTACGCTCAAGGTATGGGTTATCAAAGCAGTCAACCTAAAGAACCTGAACCTGTTAAAGAAACACCTAAAGTTGAGGAACAAAAAGTTGAACCTAATGAAGTTGTTGAAGAAGAAATCGTCAGTGAAGATGAAGAAGCTCCTTCTTTAGAACAGCCTCAGGAAGAAATAGCAGAAAAAGAAGAAGAGCCTGAAATACAAGAGGAAACAATTGAAGAACCTCAAGAGGAAAAACAAGAAGAAATTGTTCCTGAAGAAAAACCTGTTGTCAACCAAAGAGCCATGTTCCAAGCACCTAAAAACAATAAGGAAACTTCTTCAGAAGGCGACACTCATGGCGAAGGCATCAAAGGAAATCCTAACGGATTGAAAGACATAGAGAGATATGAAGGCAACGGCGGTAGCGGCGGCGGTCTCTCTTATGACCTCGGTGGCCGTGGCGCCAAACACATTTCTTCTCCAAGCAAAGACATCAAAGAAGAAGGAATTATAGTAGTTGAAATAAAAGTCAATAAAGATGGCAGAGTGGTTGAAGCTAAAATAGGAAAAGGAACCGAAATAATCGACCAAACAATGAGAGAATCGGCCTTGCAAGCTGCTAAAAACTCCATCTTCAACAAAGATGAAAACGCTCCAGAAATACAAAGCGGAACAATAACATACACATATATTTTAAGACAATAAAACAAAAAAACAATATGAATTACAACGAGACTTTAAATTGGATGTTTAACAAACTACCAATGTATCAACGCATTGGAGCTGCTGCTTATAAAGCAAACCTCAATACTACTGTCGAAATACTTAACTATTTAAACAACCCTCAAGATAATTTTAAGTCAGTACATATCGCTGGTACTAACGGCAAAGGCAGCGTTTCTCATTCGTTGGCATCTGTATTTCAAGCCGCTGGTTACAAAACAGCTCTCTACACCTCGCCTCACCTCCGCGACTTCAGGGAAAGAATCCGCATAAACGGAAAAATGATACCTGAAAATGATGTAGTCAACTTCATTGAACAACATAAACAAAAATTAGAAGAATTAGAACTTTCATTCTTTGAAATGACTGTCGCTATGGCATTCGACTATTTCAGTAAAGAAAAAGTTGACATCGCCATCATTGAAGTAGGAATGGGCGGACGTTTGGATTCAACAAATATAATCAAGCCTGAACTTAGTCTCGTTACAAATATTTCCTTAGACCACGTAAAATTCCTTGGCGACTGTGAAGAAAAAATAGCAGTAGAAAAAGCTGGCATCATAAAAAATGAAACACCTATCGTCATCGGCGAAACTCAAGAAAAAAGCAAAAAAGTCTTTATAAATCACGCAAACGAAAAAAATAGTCCTATTTATTTTGCTGACCAAATTTTCGACTGCCAAAAGAAAGACGGCATAGCTTTAGAATACCACTCTTACGATATTTTCAAAGATAATAATCTTTATATCAAAGATTTAAAATTCCCGTTATTAGGAAATTATCAAAAGAAAAATCTCGCCACTATAATCTGTGCCTTAGATATTTTAAGAAATAAATTTGATATCAGCGAAAACAATATTTGCGATGGATTGTTTAACGTAGTAAAGAATACCGGATTGATGGGAAGATGGCAGGTCATAAACAGAAATCCATTAGCCATCGCCGATACAGGACACAATGTCGCTGGAATCAACGAGGTTAAAAAACAATTGGCTGAAACAAAATTTGAGAAACTGCATTTCGTTTTAAGCGTTGTCAACGATAAAGATATCGACGGAATTTTGGAACTTTTACCAAAAAACGCAGAATATTATTATTGTAAAGCTGACATCCCAAGAGGTTTAGACGCTAATATCTTGGCAGAAAAAGCAACAAACTGCGGATTAAACGGAAAAGTTTACAACTCAGTGAAAGAAGCTTATGCTTCCGCTTGCGCCAATGCAAAAGAGGGTGATTTGGTTTTCGTGGGAGGCAGCAATTTCACCGTCGCTGAAGTCGTTTGAAAATAAAACGAAAAAACTATCTATATAAGAAAATCGTGAAGAAAATTATAAATGTCATATTATTCTGTTTCTTGCTATATTTCTTAGCATCTTGTTCCATGAGGAAACATATTCCTGATAACAAGATGATATTGAAACACAATATTGTAGAAATAGAATCTAAAGACGTTGACTTCACTAAATCAGACATCACTCCTTATATTTCACAGAATTCAAATTCTAAATTCTTAGGATTGATGCCTTTGACTTGGATTTATTATAAGACAGAAAACAAGACCGACAAAAAATTTTTCAACTGGGTCAATAAAACCATAGGCAAAAAACCTGTCTATTTCAGCAACGAACTGAAAGAAAAATCAGTATCGCAAATAGAAAAATATCTCAACGACATCGGGTACTTCAACTCCAAGATATATACGCAAACCAAAAACAATCGTGGCATCGGAAGCGTAACATACGACATCCGTCCTACTACTCCATATATAGTTGATGAAATTTCATACAATATAAAAGACTCAACCATATACAATTACGTAAAAAAAATCGAAAAAGAACTGCCTGTTCAAAAAGGCGACATTTACAACGCCTTCGATTTAGACGATGAACGCGACATGATAAGCGATTATCTTAAAAACAATGGGTATTATTATTTCTCTAAAGACTATATCTTCATGGAAATAGATACCAATTTCTCAGCTTATAAAGCCAATATAAATATTAGAATCGACAATGCCGTTGACCCGATAACACAAAAAAACGAAAATCATAAACGTTATTTTATAAACGACATTTACATCTATCCCAAAGGAACTTCATTAAGCGGTCAAGATGTTGACACCGTTAATTATTCTTTTAATTTGGGAAAACGTTACGGCAACGAAACATTTTATTTCATATATAACGGCGACCCTAAAATACGATTCAAGACTTTCGACAACCTGATTCAAATTCACTCAGGAGCTCCATACAATCTGCATACTGTCACTCAGACTTACAAGTCACTCAACAACTTAAAGATATACAATTTAACAAATATAGATTTCGAACCAGTTAAAACTGACAACGATAGCATCAATCTTTTGAATTGCAACATCGCTTTAAATCGTACCAAAGTCAATTACTATAGCGTTCAGTTAGAAGGAACAAACTCTAACGGCGACTTGGGAATACTCGGTAGTTTCACTTATCGTAACAGAAACATTTTCAAAGGATCGGAAATATTCAATATCAGTGTCAAAGCTGGTACTCAGGCTCAATCTGTTCTTGACGACGATGGCAATACAAGTCTTTTCAACACCAAAGAATTTGGTATCGACGGAAGCATTTACTTCCCTAAATTTTTAAGCCCGATAAAATTCAATAATTTCGCCAAAGAATTTCAGCCAAGAACAACAATAACAATAGGTTACAATTATCAGTCAAGACCTATTTATGATCGTCAAATCACAATGTTGACATTCGGTTACAACTGGATGAGTAACGAACATGAACAACATATCCTAACACCTGTTACTCTCAACAGCGTTAAGGTTAATCCTACCCCATCATTCGAAGAAATTTTAGAACAAGAAACAAACCAACGTATCAAAGATCAATATACAAGCCACTTGATTTTCGGTATGGATTATACATATATCTTTAGCAATCAAAATGTTAGATTCCTAAAAGACTTCTTCTATTTCAAAGCGAACATCCAATCGAGTGGTAATATTTTATCTGCATTCAACAACACCGGATTGATTAAAACCGTTGACAACTATCACGAAATTTTCGGCATCAGATACGCTCAATATATTCGTTTCGCCTTAGATTTCAGATATTTCCATTATACCATAGGTGAAAATCAAATCGCAACTCGTTTAATGATTGGAGCCGGCATTCCTTACGGAAACTCCAATGATATGCCTTTTGAAAAAAGCTTCTATGCTGGAGGCACTAACGGCATGAGAGGCTGGCAGTTCCGCGAATTAGGACCAGGAACCTTCAGCAATCCCGACAAACTCAATATCGAAAGAATCGGCGATATTCAATTAGAATTCAACCTTGAATATCGTTTCCCTATTTACAGCATCCTTAAAGGAGCCATCTTTACCGACATCGGCAACATCTGGACTATGAAAGAAAACGAAACATTCGTCGGAGGCGAATTCAATTTCAACACTTTCTACAAACAACTCGCCGCTGACGCTGGTTTAGGATTAAGACTCGACATCTCATTCCTGCTCTTCCGCTTAGACGTTGCTGCTCCTATGGTAAATCCAGCTTATCCTGAAGGACAACGATGGAGAATCAGCAAGTTACAATTCAACGACTTCATACTTAACTTCGGTATCGGTTATCCATTCTAATATTGTTATTATGGATAGAAATACTTTATTTAATATTTTGTTAAATAACTTCGGCTTCACGCCTACCGAAGGGCAAGCCAAAGTCCTATATCATCTATCTGCTTTTATTTTATCAGAAAAAGAAAGACCTGTCTATTTATTAAGAGGTTACGCCGGAACTGGAAAAACAACTTTAGTTTCTACTTTAGTTAAAACTTTGCCAAGCATCGGAATGCGTTATCAGCTGCTTGCTCCTACAGGTAGAGCCGCCAAAGTGATGAGCACTTACACAGGAAAACCTGCCTCTACTTTACACAGAAAATTATACAGATTTCAAGTCAATGCCAACGGAGAATTTCGTATGGCAAGAGCAGAAAATAAAGCCAAAGATACTATTTTCATCGTCGACGAATGTTCCATGATTTCTGATCAAGGCGATGGCTTTTCTTGGTCTCGTTCCTTGTTAGACGATTTAATAGAATACGTCTTCAGCGGCAGCTGCTGTAAGCTGCTACTTATCGGAGATTCTGCTCAGCTGCCGCCCGTAGGTCTCGACATTTCTCCGGCAATGGACTTCGACATACTGAAAAACAGCTTCTCCCTCACACTCGCAACATACGAGATGAAAGAAGTGATGCGCCAAGCATTAGATTCGGGAATATTGCATAATGCCACAGAAATCCGTAATTTAATGTCAACAGACAACGGACAACAGACAACAGACTTTTATGAATTGCCGTTGTTAAATATAAATGGTTTTGATGATATCATCAAAATCGATCCGATGTCGTTCGAGGAGTTGTTATGGCAGAGTTTCGGTGATAAGAGAAACAACAACGATGCTGTAGTCATCTGTCGTTCCAACAAGAGAGCCAATATGTTCAACCAAGCCATCAGAAGCAGAGTGCTGCAAGAAGAAGGCGAACTCTCAGCCGGCGACAAACTCATGGTGGTGAAGAATAATTATTTCTGGACAAGTCAACAACCAACAGCCAATAGCCAACAGCCAACAGTCAACAGCCAGATAAGTTTCATCGCCAATGGCGACATGATTGAAATCACGAGAATCAATAAATTCGAGGAAATGTATGGTTTTCATTTCGCTGATGTTGATATTCAGCCAACTGATTATGAAGATGCGCCGACGCTCTCTGTCAAGATTATCATGGAGGCTTTATACAGCGACTCCCCTGCCCTAACCAATGATGATGCAAAGAGACTGTATCAAGCCGTGGAAGAAGACTATATGGACATCCCAAGAGCGGCAGACCGACGCAAGGCCATGAAAGAAAATCCATATTACAATGCCTTACAAGTTAAGTTCGGTTACGCCCTGACATGTCACAAGACACAAGGCGGACAATGGAACAATGTGTTCATTGAAGCGCCATATCTACCAGATGAAACGATATTAGAATTAGGAGATTTACGTTGGTTATACACAGCACTCACCCGCGCCAGCGAAAAGGTGTATCTGGTCAATTTCAAGGAAGAATGGTTTATGTAGATACTATATTACAAAAAACATTTTTATAATATTTTTTTTGATATATTTGCAAAGTCATAAGAAGTTCAGTCGATATAATGTACTGAAACTATCTAGTAGCGGGAATAACTTCCCGCTTTTTTTATGTCATAAGAA
>JAZQVL010000017.1:0-8476 GCA_045631805.1 Bacteroidales bacterium
ATATGTTTCTATATTCATCGAATCCTATGTAAGAATACAAGGTCGTGTTATAGTAATGATTGATGCTTTCAGCCATCTTGTTTTTCTTATCTATAGAAAATGGGGAATATTGATAAAGCTGGCTTCCAAAATAAACATCCTTAATTTTGTTTCCCATAGAATCGCACATACCACATAATCGTCAACAGCGGTATGAGTAATTATTTCTTTTGATTTATGATTGTAAAAATAATATAGAATACCACCATCATAATAATTTTCTTTCGGATGATTTTTGGGATATTCTCCAAAGAACGACACGGGTTTGATACTTGAATCAGCAGCAATCTCAAAGCGGAGATATACTGGTATATTATTTTCTAATACCTCTGAATAATCTTCACCAAAAATATTATTTCTGAAACACGCGACAATACCTGATTTAGGTTCAACCATTGTTAAAGGCTTTGTTGGAAATACCGATATACACTGATAATCATCTCTCCAATAAGGATGAGAAACAGTACTATGAACATCTATAAAATAGTCATAAGAATTGTCATTTATATTTTTCAAGAGATAGTTGCCAATTTGATAATTTGTATAAAAAATACTACTATCATTGACAACTATAATGTCAATAACTTTAGTGTCGCTTATTATGGTATCAATAATATTACTTTTAAAATTATATAAAAGCAAATGCCTTTTGTCAAAGCGATTGGTATGATATAGATTATCTTCATACAATTCCACACATGACATATTATATGTACTAAACGGGAAACGATGTACGTCTTGTTTGAAATTCTCACTGTTGATAATCTGGACTTTGCTTTCACATGATATCAATAGGCAAAAAAGCAATATGTAAATAAATCGTTTCATCATTACAATTTGTTCAGTGCAGTGCCTAAGGCACTGCACTATGTCGTTAATTAACGTGAGTTCGATATAAAATAATTTACTAAAAATGAATAACATAACGATATTTTTTGTATCTTTAAAGTGCAAACAAAAGAACAAAACGTTATGTTATCCGACAACAAAGTTATTGAAATTTTCTATATGTAGACGACTTCTGCATTTTTTTAATGAAACTGTTAAAAAACATTCTATTGACGATGGAAAAAAGCATAGAAACAAACCGAGTCGTCTTTCCGATCCCGAGATCATGACATACTCATAATGTTTCACATGGGTGGGTTCAGATGTCTGAAACATTTCTATGTCAATTATATATGTAAACGTTGTAGTCTTGTCCGACAAGATTTTTCTCCGCACCTGCAAAACAATATTTTAATAAAATCGAAGCGCCGAAGGTGCGACAGAATCGTGATTGATTATTTCTGTCGTGCCTTCGGCACTATGATTGATATCCAGTCTTTATCGCAGGCATTCTGAGCTGTGCTCTTCATACCTGCCTGGGAACTATCGTCCCTGACGGGACTCTTTTTTAGAATTTTAGAACTTTAGAAGGACTTTGGCTTTTGAGCTAAGGCTGTTGAACCTTTTTTTAAATCTCAGAAATTCAGAAATTCGGAAATTCGGAATGATATAGATTCAAAATTAACATTTTTTAACTTTTTTATATGAAAATGAAATATTAATTTTGCTGAATCAAAAACCAATGGAAATAAAGTATGAAACAGAATACATAATTCCGTTTTCGATAAAATATTTCTGTATTTAAGAGTATTGATGTAAAGTTTGATTCTGATAAATTATCAGATATAATTGATGATTTTTAATAGTGCAGATTGATATTATGGAGGATGATAAAAATAAAAAAGTCACTCGTCTGAACTCTATAAGGGGAACTCAAAGGTTCACTAAGCCTTCTCAGACGAATGACAATGCAAATGTACAAATAAATACTGAAACAGCAATCCCAAAATTGAAAAAACTTGCTCAAGATTATATTGGTGTTGTCGATCCGTATGGTTTTTTGACAAATTTAAGAAATGCGTTAGATATTCCAAATTTAGAAGGCGCAAGTAAATATGGTTTAGTTAATATTCCAAAAGATGATGGAAGTAAATTAGAAGCGTCATTGAGAATTACAAATCATAATAGTAATGCGGAAACATATATTACGCATAATTCAAATTATGAATATAATCTTAGTATTCTGGTTAGAAAGAATTTCAAAACAAACACCTTCAAACCTCATGATGATGTCCGTCTTGATGAATATGTTTATTATGGAAAAAGAATGGCTAAAGTTGAAAATCCATTGACGCAGATTGTCAATAGCATAATCGGATTTTTACAGACTGGCGTTTATGAAGATACTACCGGAATCGCTTTTAAGAATAGTTCTCCTTTATAAGACCACAAGACAAAGAGACTACAAGACCACAAGTTTTTTCAGTTAGGAGTTTCCATTTTCAACTCATAAAAAATGAGCGCCCCTAATATTAAGAGCGCTCTATCTTTAGCCATTAGCCTTTTGTCATTAGCCATTACTCCGCATAAATCTTCTCAACCAAGTCGGCGTAGTTTTGCATGATCTTACTGCGACGTGGCTTCAGACTTGCTGTCATCTCGCCCGACTCGATAGTCCATTCTTTAGCGATGAGCTCAAACTTCTTAACTTGTTCGTAATCGCCTAAGTCGGCATTGTATTTCTCTATCTCTTTTCTATAACGCATGATGACGTCTTTGTTCTTGATCATCTCTTCATCATTGGTGTAAGGAATATTCTTGATTTTGCACCATGACTTGAGATGTTCGAAGTTAGGATAGATGAGAGCTGCCGCGAATTTCTGGCCTTCGCCTATGACTAACAACTCGCCTATGAATGGTGATTCTTTAATCTTGTTCTCGATGAGTACAGGACTGATGTATTTACCCATTGAAGTCTTGAAGATTTCTTTGATACGACCTGTGATTTTCAGGAGACCGTCTTCGTCGAAGCAGCCTTTGTCGCCAGTGTGGAAGTATCCGTTTTCGTCTATGACTTCTCTTGTCTTTTCTTCGTCTTTGTAATAACCGAGCATCACGTTAGGTCCTTTCACGAGTATCTCGCCGTTTTCTGCTATCACCACTTCTTGGTTGTCCATAACGACACCCACTGTTCCGGCTTTGAGTTTGCCTAATGTGAGGCTGTTTGTTGCGATAACTGGTGATGTCTCTGTCAAGCCGTAGCCTTCAGAGAGTTGTATTCCTATAGCTGTGAAAATCTTGACGAGACGAGGTTGTATAGCTGCGCCGCCAGAGATGATGAGCTCGAGTTTGTTGCCGAACACTTTTCTCCATTCTTTGAAGACGAGTTTGTCGGCTATTTTAAGCTGCTGACGATAGAACCAGCCGTTGTGTTTCTTTGTCTCGTCGTAACGTTCTGCGAGGTCTAAGGCCCAGAAGAAGATAGTCTTCTTGATGCCTGTGAGTTTGCGGCCCTTGCGTACTATTGTGTGATAAACCTTCTCGATGAGACGTGGCACTGATGAGAAGTGCTGTGGTTTTATCTCAGCCATAGTTTCAACGATGGCGCCGAGGTTATCGACATAATAAGTGCTTACACCTAAATATACGTGGCAGTATTGCACTGCTCTTTCGTAGATGTGTGATAGAGGCAGGTAACTTATTGCGTCGTGTGTTTCGTTGATAGGGTAGAGAGGGCAGAGATATTCTATGATTGATAAGATGTTGCAGTGGGAGAGCATAACGCCTTTAGGAGTGCCCATTGTGCCAGAGGTGTAGATGATGGTGGCGAGGTCGCCGTTCTGCACCTGAGCCTTTGTTGCTTCGAGGGCTTCAACATCTTTGTTAGCATTTCCCAAGTCGATGAGTTCTTGCAACGACTTCAATCCTTCTGTAGGTTTGATGAGAAATGTTTCTTTGATAGAAGGTGTCGAAGCTATGATGTCCGACACCTTATTATATAAGTTCTTATTTGTAACGAAAACTATGCTTGCCTCGGAATGTTTGAAAATATGTTCATAGTCGGCATGACTTACGGTAGGGTAGATAGGCACGCAAATAGCTCCAACTTGTTGGATGGCGAAGTCTATCATATTCCATTCTGGTGCGTTGGTAGCTACCAATGCGATGCGGTCGCCTCTTTGTACGCCTAACTTCAACAAACCATAACTGATGGCGTCTGTCATTTCACAGAACTTAGCACCGTTATATTTGACCCATTGTCCGTTGACTTTGCCAGCGAAGAGGTTGTCTTTATAACCATACTTCTCAACATAACGTGGCAATAAGTCGAACAGTCTTGGAGGGACGTCAGGTCTGCCTTGAATATTTAATTTTTCCGATTTATTCATAATAATTATTGTTGTTTAATCCAATTGAGTGCGTTGACAAATGCTTCGATCCAAGGAGTTACTTCGTCGTCTTTTCTGTTTTCTGGATAGTAAGGCCATTGCCATGGCAAGAAGGCGCGTTCGATGTGAGGCATCATAGCGAGATGACGACCGTCGTTAGAGCAGATAGCTGCTACGTTCCAGTCGCTGCCGTTAGGGTTGCCTGGATAATCACCGAAGCTGTAACTCATTGCGATGTTGTATTTGTCTTTATAATATGGGAAGTTGAACTTGCCTTCACCGTGAGCGATCCAAACACCTAAGCGGCGTCCTGCGAGTGATGACAACATGATGCTGTTGCTGTGGTTGACAACAACATTGATGAAGTTGGATTCGAACTTGTGTGAGTCGTTGTGTAACATGACAGGATGTTCTTCGTGGTCAGGATAGACGAGACCTAATGCAGTCATAAGTTGGCAACCGTTACATACGCCTAAGCTGAGGGTGTCTTTGCGAGCGTAGAAGTTTTCGATTGCAGTACGAGCTTTTTCGTTGTAGAGGAGAGCGCCAGCCCAGCCTTTTGCTGAACCGCATACGTCGGAGTTGGAGAAACCGCCGACGAAGACAATCATATTGACATCGCTGAGGTCTTCTCTTCCGTTGATAAGGTCTGTTGTGTGAACGTCTTTTACATCGAAACCTGCGAGGTATAAAGCGTAGGCCATTTCACGGTCGCCGTTGACACCTTTCTCTCTGATGATAGCTGCCTTCACGCCTGATGGCTCTCTTCTGTGCATGTCGATGCCTAAGTCGGCAGCCTTGCCAGTGAACTTAGAGCTGAAGTCGTAGCGTAAGTCTTGTTTCTTGTAATTTTCGAAACGTTCTGTTGCCTTTGCCTTGCCTGTCTGTCTGATGTCTAAGAGATATGAGCTCTTGTACCAAACGTCACGCAAAGCGTTGATGTCTAAGTTGTATGTCTCGTTATCTTTTGTCAATGTGATTTCGCGTTTGTCTTGTGGCTTACCTATAACAACGAAATCTATATTATTGTTTGAAAGGATTTCTTTTGCTCTTGCATCTTTAACTTGGATCACTACAGCTGGCTGTTCGCTGAATGCGACGGATATAAGGTCGTTGCTGTTGAATGCTGACAAGTCGATGTTGAGGCCGCCTTCGCAGTTGGCGAATGTCATTTCTAATAAGGTGGTGATTAAACCGCCTGCTGATACGTCGTGACCTGCAAGGATGAGATCTTCTTCGATGAGTTTTTGAATTGTGTTGAAGCAGTTCTTGAAATATTCAGCGTCTTTAACGTCAGGAGCGTTGTTGCCTATTTTATCTAATACTTGAGCCAAGCTGCTGCCGCCTAATTCTAATGCGCCTTTTGAGAAATCGACGTAAAGCAATTCTGACTCGTTGTCTGTTGATGCGACAGGTTTGACAGTCTTACGGATGTTAGAAACTTCACCTACAGCTGTGACTATCACTGTGCCAGGAGACAAGACTTTTTGTCCGTTAGGATATTTTTGTGTCATTGACAAAGAGTCTTTACCTGTTGGGACGTTGATACCTAATGCGATGCAGAAGTCGCTCAAAGCTTTGACGGCTTTATAGAGACGAGCGTTTTCGCCTTCGTTTTTAGCTGGCCACATCCAGTTGGCGCTTAATGAGATACCTTTGATATTTTCTTCTATAGGAGCCCAGATGACGTTGGTGAGAGATTCTGCCACTGCCAAGCGTGAGCCTTTAGCTGGGTCGGCGAGTGCTGCTACTGGTGAGTGACCGAGAGCTGTACCGATACCTTTAACACCTTGGTAATCCAATGCGCTAATACCTAAGTTGTTGAGTGGAAGTTGTATTGCGCCTGCGCATTGTTGTAATGCGATACGTCCTGTTACAGAACGGTCAACTTTGTTTGTCAACCAATCTTTACAAGCTACAGCTTCGAGTTGAAGCACTTGCTCGAGATATTTGTTGAATTGTTCTTTCTTATATTCTATATCGTTGAAATGATATGGTTTGTCTGTGTCGTATAAGACAGTCTTAGGAGTGCTGCCGAAGAAGTCGCCCAAACTGAGGTCGATGGCGTTGTTGCCGTCTTCTCTGATGAAACGCAAACGTTGGTCGTCGGTAGCTTCACCAACTTGGAAGTAAGGAGCGCGTTCTCTGAGAGCTGTCTGTTTGATGATTTCTGTATCGTTTTTGTTTACGAGGAGACCCATTCTCTCTTGTGACTCGTTGCCTATGATTTCTTTGTCTGACAAAGTTGGGTCGCCGACAGGGAGGTTAGCCACGTTGATGACGCCGCCGCTCTTGTCGATGAGTTCTGAGAGACAGTTGAGGTGACCGCCTGCGCCGTGGTCGTGGATAGAGCGGATAGGGTTGTTGCCGCATTCTGTCATGGCGCGAACCACGTTAGCGACGCGTTTTTGCATTTCTGGGTTGGCACGTTGAACGGCGTAAAGCTCGATAGCGTTGCTGAATTGTCCTGTATCGACACTTGAAACTGCTCCGCCGCCCATACCGATGCGGTAGTTGTCGCCGCCTAAAACGATGATGAGGTCGCCTGGTTCTGGGTCTTCCTTGATGCTGTCTTCTTTTCTTGCGAAGCCGATACCGCCAGCAAGCATGATGACTTTGTCGAAACCGAATTCTTTATTTTCTTCTTGATGTTCGAAGGTGAGGAGACTACCATTAATTAAAGGTTGTCCGAATTTGTTGCCGAAGTCGGATGCTCCGTTAGAAGCTTTGATGAGGATGTCGGCTGGGTCTTGGTATAACCATTTACGTTCTTCGAAGCCTTGTTCCCATTCGCGTGTTCCTTCAGTGCGAGGGTATGATGTCATATATACAGCTGTTCCTGCCAATGGAATACTTCCTTTACCGCCGGCGAGACGGTCGCGTATTTCACCGCCGCCACCTGTTGCAGCACCGTTGAAAGGTTCAACAGTAGTAGGGAAATTGTGTGTCTCGGCTTTCAAAGATATGACAGTGTCGATGTCTTTTATTTGGAAAAAGTCAGCTTGATGCTGTGTCTTAGGAGCGAATTGTTCAACTTTAGGGCCTAAGATGAAAGCGACATTGTCTTTGTATGCTGATACTAATCTGTTAGGATTTTCTTTTGAAGTCTTCTTGATGAGAGCGAAAAGAGCGTCTGGCATTTCTTTTCCATCGATGATGAATGTGCCGCCGAAGATTTTATGACGGCAGTGTTCTGAGTTGACCTGAGCGAAGCCATATACTTCACTGTCGGTGAGAGGACGGCCAATCTTTTCTCTGATGCTCTTAAGATATGAAATCTCTTCTTCACTTAATGCCAAACCTTCTTGGATATTGTAAGCTTCAATATCGTCGATGTTCTTGATAGGTTCTGGTTTGCGGTCAATGAAAAATAAGTTTTGGTCTAAATTGTTGTATTTTGCCTGAAGCATAGGGTCGAAGCTGTTGTCGTCGGCAGCAACAGGGATGAACTCTTCAATACGAGTGATTCCGCTGATGCTCATGTTCTGTGTAATTTCAACAGCATTGGTGCTCCAAGGTGTTATCATTTCCTTACGAGGGCCGAAAAAATGGCCTTCGATGGTAGGAGTCAGCAATTGCTTAGCTTCGCCAAACAACCATACGAGTTTGGCAATTGATTCTTGATTTAAACGTTCTTGACATTCTAAAGCGATGATGTTTCGCTGTTTGTTTTCGAAGAATACAACCATGGTATTATGTTTAAAATTTTAATTTGCAAATTATCAGTAGATAACGGCTTTATGTCCGAAATTCTACAATTCCGCAAAGGTAATAAAAATATGTTTTATATTATTAAGGTGTTGAAAAAAAAACTAAGGCCATTGAACTAAGGCTTTTGAACTGCTTTAAATAGCTAAGTTCAATGGCCAAAAGCTAATAGCCAAAGGCTTGAAAAAATATTTTTTATCTACTTGATTTTGTATTGAAAAAAAGTGTACTTTTGCAGTCCGAAAAAATAGAAATTAATTTCAATTTAAATTTAAGAAATGTACGCAATTGTAGAAATCGCAGGGCAACAATTCAAAGTAAGCAAAGGTGACAAAATCTATTGCAATCGTTTGAATGGTGAAGTCGAAGGAACAATCACATTCGACAAGGTGTTGTTGATCGAAAATGAAGGCAACACAAGGGTAGGCACCCCCGTCCTCCAAGGTGCTAAAGTTGATGCTAAGATTGTTGAGCATCTCAGAGGTGACAAAGTTCTTGTTTTCAAAAAGAAA